>RGCY01000323.1 GCA_009918865.1 Actinomycetota bacterium | reverse complement strand
TGATGCGGCTCTGTTGGCTTTGCTCTGCGTGGGATTGCGTCGTGCAGAGGTGGCTGTGCTGCGAGTAGGGGACTACACCTCTGATTCAGGACGGCTGGTGGTGCGTGGCAAGGGCAACAAGCAGCGGGTGATTTGGCTCACAAACGGTGCGAAGGCTGCGGTTGAGGCGTGGTTGGCTCTTCGTGGCACTTCCACCACCGATTTCCTGCTGCTCGCGGTCAACAAGGGCGGCAAGATTCAACCTGCGGGGATCACCCCGCAGAGTGTGTACGGAGTCCTGCTCAAGCGATCCGAACAGGCAGGTGTTGAGTGCACTCCGCATGACCTGCGTCGCACCTTTGCGGGTGAGGCGTTGACGGCTGGAGTGGATGTTGTGACCGTTCAGGCACTCATGGGTCACTCAAGCCCAACTACGACTGCCCGATATGACCGTAGACCGGACGAGGCACGAAAGACCGCAATGGCAGCGGTTTCTGTGCCGTATGTGGCGTGTGGGGGCTGAAAGAAACGGCTGAGTGAGACACCGAGAGGCGGCAGTTGCCTCAATCTCCCCATCGTTTGGAGACTTCATTTCGCAATCCGAAGTCCTTTTCCATGTAGCACAGATACTCGTCCAGGTTCTCCCACGGCGTGAGGGCATAGAACTTTGAAGCCATAGACGAAGGTTGATGGGCGAGATACAGAACTTCCGTGCCCTCTTTCCTTTTACGAAGAAAGTTTGCCCCCGTCTTTCGCAAGGTGCGGAATGATCGCTTGTCACCCTGTCCAAATGTCTTGTCCATCACTGCCCTAAACCAGCCGTGAACACGGTTGCTGGTCTTCCCGTTGTGCTCAACCATGATGGTTCTGCCATCTACTCGCAGAAAGCATCGTTCTTCTGATCCGTACTTGCCAACGGCTCGCTTCTTGAGGAGTTCCAAAGTTCTGTCCCACAGCACATGGCGAGAAAACTGACCAGTTTTGGATCTGGAGCGACGAATCTTTGGGAACTTCTCACGCTTCCAACGCACCTCATCCATCCGAAGATCGGAGATGTCCTTTAGCGTAAAGCCGCAGTTGAGTCCCAGTAGCACATACAACTCCAGTTCTTCGGAGTGAGCAGCACATGC
>RGCY01000322.1 GCA_009918865.1 Actinomycetota bacterium | reverse complement strand
AGTAATTCGTTTGGCTTTGGTGGTATCAATGCCGTTATTGCCTTGCGGCGCTGGGTGTAACAATGCAGACAACAAGTCATCACGCATGGGGAATCGTCGGGCATGATTGGGCGATTGACATGTTGCGGCATGCTGTGGCTGCCCAACGCCCAGCCCATGCGTATTTGCTGAGTGGCCCGCGGCATGTCGGCAAAGCCTTGTTGGCGGTGCGTCTCGCCCAAACGCTCAACTGCGAGCGAGCTGGTGATGTCCCCTGCGACGAATGTCGGAGTTGTCGGCGGATTGCCAAAGGCAATCACCCCGATGTGCGTATCGCCAGCCTCGCCAGCCAAGGCGCTGCCCTCAAAGCCGAAGAAGCGGCTCGCCAACGTGATTTGCGCATCGAAACGGTGCGTACATGGCTCGCCGACATCAATCTGCGCCCCTACGAAGGGCGCCGGCGTGTCTTTATCCTCGATGATGGCGAGCGCTTGAGCGAAGGTGCCGCCAATGCCATGCTCAAAGTCCTCGAAGAACCCCCGCCCTACGCCACGATTATTTTGATTGCCCATACCGCTGGTGATGTGATGGCGACGATTGTGTCGCGCTGCCAAGCCATCAAATTGCGCCCCGTGGCTCGTGACGCGATTGCGCCGTGGTGTGATGTGATTGCGCCGTGGTTGATGGCGCAGGGGGTGAGCGAAAGTGATGCGCTGACCTATGCGGCCTGGAGCGAAGGTCTCCCCGGCCTCGCCCATCACTATGCCCACAACCCCGAAGCGGCTGGGCAACTCCAAGCCCAACTCGACGAATTGTTGGCGTTGTCACAACGCCCACTAGTGGAATGTTTTCAGTGGGTCGAAGAGCAAGGCAAAGCCTTCCGTGGTGGCGAACAAGCCGCCGTCTACGACACATTGTTGTTGTGGCAACGCTGGTGGCGCGATGTGCTGGTGGTAGCCGCCGGCGTGCCCGATGCAATTACCTGGGTCAATCGTCAGGCTGATGTGACTCGGGTGGCGCGGGGCACGGGTGTCGTGCCGGCGGCAACGTTTGTGCGGCGCTTGGTCTTGGCAGTGCGCCAACTGCGCGAAAACGCCAATCCGCAGTTGGTCTTTGAACAACTCATCCTGCA
>RGCY01000321.1 GCA_009918865.1 Actinomycetota bacterium | reverse complement strand
ACCAACCCGACCCACCAACGCACACGCAGGACCACGCCATGACCCCGGGAACCGACCGAACCCGCGGTGGGTGGTTTCATCCTTTGTGTACTGGACTTTTTCGTTGGCGATCTGTGCCCGCCGCGACGCGCAAATTTTCGCAACACGCAAAAAGATGGAGCAAGCAGTCTTTCGACGACTGCAAGCAGATTCCTCGACAGTGCAAGCAGACTCTCCACCACTTCAAATTCAAGCATGCTCTCCACCACTTATCTCTCCTCGGACTCCGCAGTGCACTGCTGCAGCATCGACAGAGCAAGCTTCGAGCTCATCAGCACAGGCACGAGCGTCTGCACAGGCCGCTCGTGCTATTGCCGCGCAACTGGAGCAAGCATTTTCACGCACCTCGGTGATTGCGAACTCATCTCCCACGCTTCCGGACATTTTTCATGGAGCTGAGGGCGTTGATGGTGCTCGATCATGTCCTGAGACCTCTCCTGAGATGAGAGAGAGAAGAGATGACTTTGTGAGCGAGAGTCACGTCCGGCGTACACGCCTCATGCGGCCATTCATCGAGTGGCTCAGCAATGTGGCGCGAGTCGCACAGGTGCACGATCAACTCGAGAGCATCACAGCCAAGGTCATCAATCGAAGGCTGTGGCCCGCCTGGAGTTTGTGGGTGGAGCACAGCGCGTCCCGCACCCGCAGCGAGAGCCTCGGGCGCTTGGTCGCCATCAAGCTGGAAGCGCTCGCTCTTCTTCGCGCTCTGAATGCCTGGGCAGAGATGCCATGTTCAAATGCTGCGACATCATGGCGAGTAAGCAAGGCTGATTCACATTTGATGCTGCGGCACACGTCACGGGCGTGGAACACGTGGGCTGCATGCGTTGCACAACATTGCCTCTGTGCGTTGGCTTATGGCAGTGCCTTGCGTGCACTGAGGCATAGGTTCATCGAAATAGGCTGGCTTGCATGGCAAGACTATGTTGCAAACCGTGGATTCCGTGCTCTGCGCATCAGGCGACTTGAAGTGTTATCAAGAATGGAAAGGACAGTTGCCCATATTTACCACCGCTCAGTGGCACCAGCGTGGCAAACTTGGGCAGTGTACAGATCGAGCCGTGCAGCGTTT
>RGCY01000033.1 GCA_009918865.1 Actinomycetota bacterium | reverse complement strand
ATCGAACTCCCGACCTGCGGTGTGTAAAACCGACGCTCTACCACTGAGCTACACGCCCTTACTGTGCGCGGAAACTACCACTCGCCAACGGCTTTGTTTACTCGCGTCACAGCGCGGCAAGCGCCGCACGATAGTCATCAAGTGAGCGTGCATCGCCCAACTGATTGACAACCGACCAACGCACAACGCCATCCCCGTCAACCAGGAAGGTTCCACGCAGCGCACACCCACGCACGTCATCGAAGACACCATAGGCTCGCGCGGTTTCACCATGTGGCCAGAAGTCAGACAGCATCGGGTAGTCAATGCCTTCGCGCGAAGCCCACTCCTTCAAGGAAAACATGCTGTCACAGGTGATGCCGAGCACCTGCACCGAATCGTTGACAAACTCGGCACGTGAGTCGCGCATCGCGCAAATCTCACCCGTGCAGATTCCGGTGAATGCGAACGGCACAAACATGACGAGCACAGAACGCCCACGGAAATCTGAGAGCTTCACTGTTGCACCATGCTGGTCCTTCAATTCAAACTCAGGTGCCATGTCTCCAACGGAAACTGACATGTGCCTCTCCTTTGCTATCCGCACCGCACAACCATGTGCGGTGATTGTTCACATTTCTTGACTCAACTCAATCAGCGCCACCGTTGGCGGCAGTGCACTGGGCCTGAAGGTCTCACTCAGGCGCGCCCGGCAGCCTCCGCGCAACGCCGCGTTAACGGCGCGAAGCCTTCGGCGCGACCAATCGCGTGCCGAGCCATTGTGCGGTTGCGTTGACGGCCGATGTTTGCTGCAGTCCGGCAGTTTGTGCTGCCTCAGCAATGTCGCTCGGACCGATGTGGCCGTCCCGTCCCGCCTTGGGAGTCAATAAGAAAATGACCCCGTTATCCGCGAGTGGATGCAAGGCATCAACTAAGCCATCAGTGAGGTCGCCATCATCATCGCGCCACCACAGTAGAACCAAATCAACAACTTCATCGGTGTCTTCATCCACCACGGCTGAACCAGCCGCTGCGGCCACTGCCGCTGTGAAACCTTCATCGCAGTCAGCATCAAAGCCAATCTGCTGCACAATCATGTCTTTCTCGACACCAAGCCGGGCGATGACACCCGCGTACTCCGCGGCGGCGGTCGCACTCACGGTTCTGCCTCTCACATCCTTCCCGACTCTAGTGTCGGCTGAGCGAAGGATAGTCCACTGTGGACTTCACGCCCCACTGACGCGCGCACGAGCCATCCCGGGATGACCACGCTTGGCGTGGGGCAAACCGGGCTCGCAACAATCGCAGGCAATGCCAGTTCCCCCACCCCCTGCCCTGCGACCAGCGTCGCGTTCAAGCCGCCGTTGTCCGTTCTCTGCACGGCACACCTGCCTCGCGTCAAGACCTCTGGGTAGGCGAGAATGAGCCTGCGACGCCCTACCTCGGTTCGAAAGACGCTTCGCGAACTAGGCGATAGCCATTCGCAACCTGAGGGCAGTTGAGAATGTGACAGCAAGCGCCTTGGCAAAATCCATGCATTGCGAGATGCACCACGAGAAAAAGGATCATCGTGACCACGACCCCCGAGCGTCTAGCCGCCGAATCGGCGCAGATTCCCTCGCAATACGTCGACGTCGACCCATTAGAAACAATTGAGTGGACCGAATCGCTTGGCGCGGTCATTGAGCATGCCGGCCCTGCACGCGCGCGCTACCTAATCTTGGAACTGCTGAAGGCCGCCGCTGAGCGTGGCCTGGACATCCCACGAATTCGTTCAACCGATTACATCAACACAATCGCACCGCAAGATCAAACGGCATATCCCGGAGACCGTGAACTTGAAAGTCGCATTCGCGCAATCCTGCGGTGGAATGCCGCCATCACGGTGCATCGTGGTCAGCGTCCTGGCGTTGGTGTGGGTGGCCACATCTCCACGTATGCATCCACCGCTCACCTGTATGAAGTGGGTTTCAATCACTTCTTCCGTGGTCAAGACCACGCTGGAGGCGGCGACCAAATCTTTTTCCAAGGTCACGGCTCCCCCGGCATCTACGCACGCGCATTCCTTGAAGGTCGCCTAAGCGAGGCTCACCTTGATGGTTTCCGTCAGGAACTCTCACACTCACCAAGCATCTCTTCCTACCCCCACCCACGATTGATGCCGGACTTCTGGCAGTTCCCGACTGTTTCGATGGGTCTTGGCCCATTGAATGCGATTTATCAAGCGCGGTTCAACAAATACCTCCACAACCGCGGCATCAAGGACACCAGCGACCAACGCGTGTGGGCGTTCCTTGGCGATGGCGAAATGGACGAGCCGGAGTCATTGGGCGCAATTGGACTTGCTGCTCGCGAAGGCTTGGACAACCTGACTTTCGTTGTGAACTGCAACTTGCAACGCCTCGATGGGCCAGTGCGCGGTAACGGAAAAATCGTTCAAGAACTTGAAGGAACGTTCCGCGGTGCTGGCTGGAATGTCATCAAGGTCATCTGGGGTAGCGAGTGGGATCGCTTGCTTGATGCTGACCGCGAGGGTGCACTCATCAACTTGATGAACACCACACTCGATGGCGACTTCCAAACATTCAAGGCTGAGAACGGCGCTTATGTGCGCGAACACTTCTTTGGTCGCGACCCACGCACGGCAGCGTTAGTGCAGGACTGGAGCGATGAGCAGATTTGGCGTCTGCGTCGTGGTGGCCACGACGAATTGAAGATTCACGCTGCCTACGCAGCGGCGTCGGCCAGTGTGGGTCAACCGACGGTGATTCTTGCCAAGACCATCAAGGGTTATGCCCTTGGTCCGACTTTTGAAGGTCGGAATGCCACTCACCAGATGAAGAAGTTGTCGCTCGCTGACCTGAAAGCATTCCGCGACCGGTTGGACATTCCGCTCAGCGACGATGCACTCGACCCCTATTTGCCTGCGTACTTCAAGCCGGCAGAAGACTCCGCGGAAATGCAATACCTGCGCGAACGTCGCGCGGCACTTGGTGGTCCGGTGCCAACTCGTCGCGGCGCGCGCAAACCGCTACCCATGCCACCAGACTCGGCATTCGAAGCAGGCATGCGCGGCTCTGGAACTCAGCCTGTGGCAACGACGATGGCGTTCGTGCGTATCTTCAAAGACCTATTGCGCAGCGAAGGCATCGGCCCCCGATTCGTTCCCATCATCCCTGATGAGGCGCGCACATTCGGTATGGATTCGCTGTTCCCGACGCAAAAGATTTACTCGCCAAAGGGTCAGAACTACGTCAGCGTCGACCGAGAACTCATGTTGGCCTACAAAGAAAACACTGCTGGCCAAATCCTGCATGAAGGCATCAACGAAGCCGGCTCCACGTCATCGTTCATAGCCGCAGGTTCGTCTTACTCCACCCACGGTGAACCGATGATTCCGGTTTACATCTTCTACTCCATGTTCGGTTTCCAACGAACCGGCGATTCATTCTGGGCCGCCATGGACCAGATGTGCAACGGGTTCGTGCTCGGTGCCACCGCCGGTCGCACCACGCTCAACGGTGAGGGTTTACAACACCAAGACGGCCACTCACATTTGTTAGCAGCAACCAACCCTGGTGTCGTTGCCTACGACCCGGCGTACGCCTATGAACTTGCGCACATCATCAAGGATGGTTTGCGGCGCATGTATGGCGAGCAAGCAGAAGACATCTTCTACTACATCACGATGTACAACGAGCCTTATGTGCAACCTGCACAACCGGACAACGTCAACATCGATGGCATCCTGAAGGGCATCTACCACCTCAAGTCTGCCGATGCGGATGGGCCGCGCGCGCAATTGCTCGCATCTGGTGTTGCAGTGCCGTGGGCATTGCAAGCGCAAGAGTTGCTGCGCAACGACTGGGGCGTGGCCGCCGAAGTGTGGTCAGTGACGTCGTGGAATGAACTTCGGCGCGATGGGCTCGAATGTGACCGGCACGCGCTACTCCACCCCGACCAGCCACGTCGTACCCCGTTCGTGACTTCCGCTCTCTCAGGCTCACAAGGTCCGTTCATCGGCGTCAGCGACTACATGCGTGCGGTGCAAGACCAGATTCGCGAGTGGGTGCCAGGCGACTACGCCACCTTGGGAACCGATGGCTGGGGTATGTCTGACACTCGCGGCGCCCTACGCCGGCACTTCCTTGTGGATGCACAGTCCATCGTTGTGCGCACGTTGGCTGCGCTGGCCGACCGGGGCGAGATTGATGCAGCCAAGGTCACCGAAGCCGTGCGCAAGTACGACCTCCACGACCCAGCGGCTGCCGACGCCGGTTCCACCGAAGGCTCAGGCTGAGGCTGGCGAGAGGTTGAGTCTGGTCACCTGACGGCCACCCGGGCGACACTCTCGTTACTCCAAAGCGCGCTCTGACCTGCGCCTTTTGTGCGCAGTTAACTGTCGGTGTCGCCCAGGCAAACTGTCGGGGTGTGTCATAGCCCACCCTGACTAGGATTCATCCTCGTGCTAGTCGTCGTCGCGCCCGGCCAAGGCTCACAAGTTCCCGGGTTCCTCGAGCCGTGGCTTGCCATCCCACGCGTGCACGACCGGCTGCGCTGGCTCTCTGCAGTGGCCGGCATTGATTTGATTGCCCACGGCACCACCAGCGACGCCGACACCATCAAGGACACCGCGGTTGCTCAACCCCTCATCGTCGCAGCCGGCCTTGTGAGTCTTCTTGAAATCTTCCCCCACCCTTCGGAGGCTTACACCAACGTCGGCGTTGGCGCCGGGCACAGTGTTGGCGAAATCACGATTGCCGTGGGCGCCGGTGTGCTCAGCGCAGAACAGGCCATGGTGTTCGTGCGTGAACGCGGCGCGGCGATGGCGAAAGCCGCCGCGACGACCCCCACCGGCATGACCGCAGTGCTTGGTGGTGATTCCGACGAAGTTTTGGCCAGCATCGCATCCCATGGGTTGACTGCGGCCAACATGAATGGAGCCGGACAAGTAGTGGCCGCTGGCACCATCGCCGAACTCGATGCATTTGATGAAAATCCACCGGCCGGCGCACGTCGGATTCGCCTACAAGTCGCTGGGGCTTTCCACACCGAACATATGCGCCCAGCAGTCGCACTGCTGGGCGACTACGCACGCGCCATCAGCACCCACGATGCCCGGGTGCCATTGCTGAGCAATGCCGATGGCCAGGTCGTACGCGAAGGTCGAGACATCCTCACGCGCCTAGTGACCCAAGTGGCCAACCCTGTGCGCTGGGATCTGTGCATGGAAACAATGGCTGACATGGGTGTCACCGCGCTAATCGAGCTACCTCCTGCCGGCACGCTTGCTGGATTGGCTAAGCGCGCGCTGCCTGGAGTCGAAGTTCTCGCAGTAAAGACCCCTGACGACATTGCAGCCGCCCACGATCTGATTGCCCGCCATGGTGCACCTTCGGCTGCTGCAGATGAGCCTGCGTGGCGACTCGTGGTCGCACCAGCCAAGGGCACATTCCGTCGCAACAGCGATGCTGAAAAGTTCTCCGCCGGGTCCACCATCGGCACCATCACAAGTCTTCGCGAAACCATCGACGTCGTTTCTCCACACGATGGACTCGTCGTTGAATGGTTGGCTTCAGATGGCGACCCTGTGAATCCCGGTCAGGGGATTGTGCGCCTTCACCCAGAGGGTGCGCTGTGAGTGCAACTATCACCGCCACCACCGGCGGACCTTTCGCTCGCATTTATGGATTCGGCTCCTACCGACCAACGCGCGTGGTGCCTAACTCCGAACTCGTTGACCGCATTGATTCAAGTGATGAGTGGATTCAAGAACGCAGCGGAATCGTCGAGCGACGTTGGGCGCGAGACGATGAAACGGTCGTTGATATGGCGCTTGCTGCAGCAGAGCGCGCGCTCGCTGATGCCAACATCACTGGCGAAGACATCGGCGCCATCATTGTGAGCACGGTTTCTCACTTGCTCATCACACCATCGGTGTCGAGCATCGTGGCCGGGCGCATTGGTAGCCGCGGCGCAGCGTTGGATATCTCCGCCGCATGCGCCGGTTTCTCCTACGGCATCAACATGGCAGATGCACTCGTGCGTGCGGGCTCCGCGAAATACGTGCTGGTCATCGGTGCCGAGAAACTCTCGGACTTCACCGACCTCGACGACCGCGGCACCGCGTTCCTTTTCGCAGATGGCGCAGGTGCTGCTGTTGTCGGACCAAGTGACATCCCAGGCATCGGCCCAGCAGTCTGGGGTTCTGATGGCACGCAAGCCGAGGTCATCACTTCCACTCCACGGCGACCGCGGCGCACGGACCCAGTTCTTGAGCATGGGGACACTCGACCGCTGTTGACCATGCAAGGCCAGACTGTGTTTCGCTGGGCGGTGGCCGAAATGGCGAAAGCAGCAGCTGAAGCCGTTGCCGCGGCAGGCATCAAGCCGGAAGACCTTGACTGCTTCATTCCGCATCAAGCGAATAACCGCATCACCGATGCGATGATCAAGTATCTCGGGCTACCAGAGAACGTCACCGTGGCCAGAGACATCACCCACATGGGTAACACGTCCGCAGCATCAATCCCCTTGGCGATGGATGCCCTGCGCGCCGAAGGGCGCCTTCCCACCGGTGGATTAGCACTGCTGATTGGATTTGGCGCAGGTTTGGTGTGGTCGGCGCAAGTCGTCCGCATCCCAGGCTGACATCAACTGGTGTGGGCCTCACACACGACAAGGAGAGACACATGTCCGAGAAAGACGTCCTTGATGGTCTTGCGACTATCTGCAACGACATCGCCGGAGTGCCCGTTGACTCTGTGGCAATGGACAAGTCGTTCGTGGACGACCTCGACATCGACTCGCTGTCCATGGTTGAAGTTGTCATGGCCTGCGAAGACAAGTTTGGCGTGAAGATTCCCGATGACCAGGTTGCAAACCTGAAGACCGTCGGCGACGCCGTCAAATACATCACCGCGAATTCCTGAGCTACACGCGGATAGCCCCACCGGACCGCGCACTGTGTGGTTCGGTCGTTCCGTGAGGGAGATGATGTGATGCTCACTGAGCGCAAGGTTGTCGTCACAGGCATTGGTGCCACCACACCTGTTGGCAGCGACGCTGCAACCACCTGGGCCAACTTGCGCGCCGGCGTTTCCGGTGTGCGCAGTCTGGGCGGTGCATATGAGGACTACGAAATCCCTGCTCGCTTTGCGGGCGTGGCGATGGTGGACCCTGCCGAGCAACTCGAACGCGTGGAAGCACGCAAACTCGATCGCTCTGAACAATTTGCTCTCATCGCTGCCCGCGAAGCGTGGGCCGATGCTGGCAAGCCAGAGGTGGACCTTGAACGACTATCGGTGATCGTCTCCTCCGGCATCGGTGGCGCGCAGACGCTGCTTGACGCAGCAGACGTGTTACGCGAGCGTGGTTGGAGCCGCATCTCCCCCAACTCCGTGCCAATGCTGATGCCCAACGGCCCCACCGCCACAGTGGCGCTCGACCTCAAGGCTCGCGGTGGCGTTCACTCACCCGTGAGTGCATGTGCATCGGGCGCAGAGGCCATCGCATGGGCGAGCATGTTGATTCAACTTGGCCGCGCAGATGTGGTGGTGGCAGGTGGGTGTGAGGCAGCAATCCATCCCGTGCCAGTCGCCTGCTTCGCGGCAATGCGTGCGCTCTCAACTCGCAACGACGACCCACAACGGGCATCTCGGCCCTACGACGTGGACCGCGATGGCTTCGTCATGGGTGAAGGTTCGGGCGTGCTGGTGTTGGAATCGGAAGAATCTGCCAAAGCGCGTGGTGCGCGCATCTATGGATATGTTGCAGGTTTTGGAATGACTGCCGATGGCCACCACATTGCACAACCTGATCCCAGTGGCAGTGGAGCCGCGCGCGCAATGATGCAAGCGATGAACGATGCAGGCATCACTGCGGCAGATGTTGCACACATCAATGCTCACGCAACATCAACTCCAGCCGGGGATGTTGCAGAGGCACATGCGATTCATGCAGCACTGGGGGCGCATGCGCGCAATGCCATCGTGACCGCAACGAAGTCCATGACTGGGCACCTGCTCGGTGGCGCCGGCGCTTTGGAGAGCATTGCCACATTGCTCGCACTGCGCGACCGGGTAGTCCCACCAACCATCAATCTGGACAACCAAGATCCTGAGATTGACCTGCACGTTGCAACTTCTGAATACACACTTGCCGCAGGTGAACTACACGCAATCAACAATTCATTCGGATTCGGCGGCCATGATGTGGCCCTGGTGTTCAGGAGCGCATGATGACGCAAGCCCCCACTGTCCCGGAATCAACAGAGATAGACCCACGTAGTCCGCAGGCCCGTTTGAGCGCCTTGTTCGACGATGGGAAGTGGACTGCCTTCACGCCATTGGACGACCGTGGTTTTGTGGGTGCCACTGGCCGCATTCACGGTAATGAAGTCGTTGCGTTCTGCTCTGACCCAACGGTGCAAGGTGGAGCGATGGGTGCCGCCGGTTGCGCTGCCATCGTTGCTGCGTATGACCGCGCACTTGCTGATTCCTGCCCCATCATCGGCCTATGGCACTCCGGTGGTGCGCGATTGCGTGAAGGCGTGGAATCACTTGATGGTGTGGGTCGCGTGTTCGCAGCCATGACGCGCGCATCAGGGCGAGTACCGCAAATCTCGGTTGTGCTTGGCCCTGCTGCAGGTGGTGCTGCTTATGGCCCGGCACTCACCGATGTTGTCATCATGGCTCCAGACGGCCGCGTGTTCGTGACCGGACCGGAAGTGGTGCGCTCCGTCACCGGTGAAGACGTTGACATGGAACGTCTCGGTGGCGCCGAACCTCACGCGCGCCGTTCCGGCGTTGTTCACATCGTCGGCGAATCTGAAGCCGACGCTCTTGAGCACGCACGCACAGTCGCTAACTTGTTGGGTCGCCAAGGCTCCCTTGATCTTGATGCAATTGAAGACACTGACTTGGGTCAATACCTACCCGAAATTGCAAAGCGTGCCTACGACGTGCACCCCTTGGTGCAGCACATTTTCGACGCCGACTCCATGTGTGAACTGCATGAACGCTGGGCACCGAACATGGTCACCGCCCTTGGTCGCGTTGGTGGACGCACGATGGGTGTGGTGGCGAACAATCCCCTGCGCCTTGGTGGCTGCCTCGATTCGGCAAGTGCAGAGAAGGCCGCTCGGTTTGTGCGCATGTGTGACGCCTTTGCCGTTCCGCTGATTGTGGTTGTGGATGTGCCCGGCTACTTGCCCGGCGTTGGTCAGGAATGGGATGGGGTCGTGCGCCGCGGCGCGAAACTGCTCCACGCATTCGCGGAGTGTGTGGTGCCCCGGATTACCGTCATCACTCGAAAGGCCTACGGCGGCGCATATGTGGCGATGAACTCTGCGTCACTTGGTGCAACTCGAGTCTTTGCTTGGCCGGATGCGCAGGTTGCGGTGATGGGTTCTGTGGCCGCGATTCGAATCTTGCACCGCAGGCGGCTGGCTGAAGTCCCGCCTGATCAAAAAGATGCGCGCCACGTTCGACATCCTCCACACCAACGGCAAGATCACGGACGCAGAAAAGGCCGAGTGGCTTAGTCGGTGTGAGGAGCTTTATTCGGAATGGCGGGCCAAGCTCAGAGAGGCCCGTAAACCCTTTCTAAAGCGCCCTGGAAGGCCTAGGACGGAGATCCCTCGGAACACGGTTTATCCCTTTTGCAAGAAGCCTGGATGTGAGCGCCCAAGCGCCCCTCAGCAGGCCTACT
>RGCY01000320.1 GCA_009918865.1 Actinomycetota bacterium | reverse complement strand
GCGCCAAGGTGCCGCAGTGCCATGTTCACCAGGGTGAATGCCATAACTGTGCCGCCGATGACCATGAATCCAGTGAGCAACGCAGTTGATAGATGAAGTGCACCAGCCACGGTTTCCAATGTTGATGTTCCTGACAACGTCTGCCATGGAAACGTCTGCCAAGGTTTCACACACGCCCAAAAAAGTGCAACGAATCCGAAAGACCATGTGGTCATGGTGAGTGGGTCACGCATCCCGGCGGAGCGTTCTCCAACTAGGTACCAAATCATGAGCGCAACAGCGGCTCCGAATGCCGCGAGTACGCCGAGTGGATCTAGGGTCGCACCTCGCCACACTTGCGCCACCAGAGCCAAACCGGCGAGTGCGAGACCCATGCCCAGCCAAAGCGAGCGACCCACATGGTGTCTGCGCACAAACCGAATCCAAAGCGCAATGAAGATTGGTGCCGTGTATTCGATGAGTAACGCGATGCCAACAGGCAGTCGGTGAATGGCCACAAAGTAGAGATATTGCACTGGAGTGACACCCACAATGCCGTAGATGGCAAGCAGCGCAATTTCCTTTGGCTTAGCTTTGAGCGCTCGTGGCCGCATGATCAAACAAATCAGGAGCAACACAAGGAACGCGGCCGTTGCGCGGAGTTGACTCAAGCGTTCAGGAGACACCCCCTGCTGCATGATTGCAGCGGAAACACTGCCGTTGAAACTGAACAACAGGATTGCCGACATGTATGTGGCGTACCCAAACCCACGTCGTCGATTAAACGCAAGCGCACTCTTCGATTCCGATGTGCTTTGGTCACTCATGTCAAACTCGAATAAAGGTCACATGTCTTGCGTGCAATCGAGTCCCACGAGAACTCTGATTCAACGCGTTTTCTTCCTTCAGCACCAAGTTTCTTGGCACGCGCTGAATCTGATGCGATGGAAAGCATCGCCGCTGCGAGTTCGCGCTCAAAGAACTCAGCGTCGTTAGCGTCATAGTGCACAAGGAGGCCATTTCGTTCGTCAACCACCTCAGGAATCCCACCGACATCACTGGCCACAACTGCAGTGGCGCAGGCCATGGCTTCAAGGTTGACGATTCCAAGCGGTTCGTAAATCGATGGGCA
>RGCY01000319.1 GCA_009918865.1 Actinomycetota bacterium | reverse complement strand
GGTGATGACGGTAGCCACATCGGTTTCATGAATTAGATTGACCGGTCCGTCGGGCCGGGGGGCGGGTGACCTCGCGAGTGAGTCTACGATCAGGCGATCATGGCCGAATAGGCCGGCCAAACGAACGGATAACGTGGTGATCGGTAAGGCCTCAAGATCTCGTTCAATGGCACACATCACGGCCTGGCGATCGGTGGTGGGAATAATGGGGGTGGTTTCGGTTACCTGTCCCGCCATGACGCCGTAGATACCCGTGCTGATGGTGACCGCTATCATGGTTGCACCTGCGGCCATTGCCGCGTGGCAGCTGACGCTGATTTGCTCGCGATAACGATCCGGCGGGTGGTGACCGCGTCGCATCGGAATGGCGATGACGGCCATATCGCAGGGCGGAAATGGCATGGGGGATGGGGCCGTATATTCGATGAGCGGGATCGGGGACAATGGCGCCGTTTCCAGATGCCGGACGGAGCCCCAGACGCGATATCCGTGAGTGTGTAATTCGCGGCTCAGGCGAGTTCCTAACCATCCGTATCCAATGATTCCGACTGTTGTCATGGGCATAGGGTAGCATGATCTGACTTGAAATGCGTCGCTTGGAGTGACTTGTCGCCGATCGTGCCGCCAACTGGTGATGGTGTGAGTCACGGCGTCGTTGTCAAATCCGTCGGATTTTGTTTCACTCTGTGGATTGAGCCCATCGGTAGCCGAGGAATAAATGACGTGGTTACATTCAGAGGTCATCGGTAAATGGATGGGAAATTATATAAATGAGTGAGGATTATTTATGACCGAATCGTTACAATTTGATACGTTGACGTTGCATGCTGGACATACCCCCGATCCGAGTTCCCTATCTCGAGCGGTCCCAATTCACCAGACATCGTCCTATGTGTTTCGTAATTCCGAGCATGCGGCGAATTTATTTGGGCTCAAAGAGTTTGGAAATATATACACGCGCTTAATGAATCCCACGACCGATGTCCTTGAGCAACGATTGGCGGCGCTGGATGGCGGTGTTGGGGCACTAGCGGTCGCATCGGGGCAGGCCGCCATTACCTACGCAATCTTAAATATCACCCAGGCGGGACAAAATATTGTGTCATCCTCAGCACTTTATGGCGGGACCTATAACCTGTT
>RGCY01000318.1 GCA_009918865.1 Actinomycetota bacterium | reverse complement strand
ACGCAGCATGAAGTTGATTCCTGGCGTGCGGTTGAACTTCAGTAAGCGTGGGCTCGGGCTATCGCTGGGGGTTCCAGGGGCACGCATCAGCCTCAGCCCAGGCGGCCGGGTGACACAGCGGGTAGGGATTCCGGGCACGGGAATGTCATGGGTTTCGACATCTTCTCGACGCAAACGAACTGTCCCACGCACGAGTTCGCCAACTCACCAGAGTGCCGCAGTGCCTGCCCCACCGCCATCTCCTGGTGTCTTCGCCGGCGCGGATGAACGAACCGTGTTCAAGGCATTCAAGGCGAAGAACACCACCACCTTGGCAGCCTTGGCGGCCTCCGATTCGAAAGCAGCGACGTTGGCAGGGTTCTATGCCGCTCTCGTCATGAGCGACCAAGGTGACCATGCTGGCGCACTTCGCGTGCTTGAGACCGTGTGGCACCGCACGGCTGACTTCGATCACGACGCATTGTTCGCGAAGTACGCGCACTCAATGACGGTGACGGTTGATATTTGCGAGGGTGTCAAGGTCAGCGCACCAGGCTCGCGCGACACAGCGGGTTTGTTGTATGCAGAGTTACTTCAATCTGCGAGACGCACCAGTGACGCCCTCCAAGTTGTCAGGCATCTCACGTGGGGACCGGCAGTCGCAATGTCTGCAGCCGATCTCATGACCGGCATGTCAGATTGGGATGGCGTGTTGGCGGTCACACAGAACATCCCCGTTGTGGACGATGGAACAGCGCTACTTGCTGTCTACCGAGCCCGTGCGTTTCGCGCAACCGGATTGCTCGATGCTGCAAAGGAATGTTTGCGTCCGGCTTTAGCAGCACGAATCAAGGATTCAGGGGTGCGAGCAGGGGCCACTCTTGAACGGGCTCGCATTAACCAACTCCAAGGGCACATTGCAGCTGCTCGCAAAGATGTGGAAAGTGTGCTCGCCATCGACGCCACGAACAGTGATGCTCGCACCCTGCTCACTGAACTTGAGTCGAAGACCACATCGGCCAAATCAACGCAGGACCCCGACGGCTTGAACTCCGAGCAGCGGTAGAACCTTCAGCAGCAATGCGTCGAGCAGCGCTCAGCAGAGTGTCGTGCGATGAGAGCTATGAAGACAACCGCTGCAGTGCTGCCTGAACTGGCAGG
>RGCY01000317.1 GCA_009918865.1 Actinomycetota bacterium | reverse complement strand
CTCTATGAGGCCAATCGCCGCGTCTACTCCCTGCTGCGCTACGGCGTGCAGGTGAAGGCTGCCGCCGACCAGCCCACCAGCACCGTGGCGCTGGTCGACTGGCACAACCCGGAAGCCAACGACTTCGCCATCGCTGAGGAGGTAACCCTCAAGGGCAATCAGGAGCGCCGGCCGGATCTGGTGCTTTATGTGAACGGCATCGCCATCGGTGTGATCGAGCTCAAGCGCAGCCGTGTGAGCATTGGTGATGGTATCCGTCAAAACCTGTCCAATCAACAACCGGAATTCAACGAATGGTTCTTCGCCACCAACCAGCTGGTGCTTGCTGGCAACGATTCGGAAGGGCTGCGCTACGGGGCCATCCAGACTCCCGAGAAATACTTCCTCAGCTGGAAGGAAGATGAAGCCGACAACAGCCGACTCAAACTCGACAAATACCTGATCAAGATCTGTCGCAAGGACAGACTGATCGAATTGCTGCGCGACTTCGTACTGTTTGATGGTGGCTTCAAAAAGCTGCCACGGGTCCATCAGTACTTCGGCATCAAAGCTGCCCAGAAGCATGTGCGAGAGCGGCGTGGCGGCATCATCTGGCACACCCAGGGCAGTGGCAAAAGCATCATGATGGTGCTGCTCGCCCGCTGGATCCTTGCCAACAACCCCAACGCCCGCGTGGTGATCGTCACCGATCGCGATGAGCTCGACAAGCAGATTGAAAGCGTGAGCCAACCCACACCCAGGTTGCTCTGCTCCCTGGTGCACAAGTTCGGCGTGCGCGATGTCGATGACTTTGACAAGTATCTGCAAGACCTACAGGCGCAGCCCAGCCCGGCCGTGGGCGAGCTGTTCGTGTTTGTGGATGAATGCCACCGCACCCAGAGCGGCCGCTTGCATCGCATCATGAAAGCCCTGCTTCCTGATGCCGTGTTCATCGGCTTCACCGGTACGCCACTGCTGAAAAAAGACAAAGCCACGAGCTTCGAGGTCTTTGGTGGCTATTTCCATACCTACAAGTTCAGCGAAGCTGTTGAAGACAAAGTTGTCTTAGATCTTGTCTACGAAGCACGCGACATCGACCAACGCCTCAGCTCACAGGAGCGGGTGGATCAGTGGTTTGAGACCAAGACAGCCACCCTCAAT
>RGCY01000316.1 GCA_009918865.1 Actinomycetota bacterium | reverse complement strand
CCGTGTACGTGACGATGTCAATCAGATGTCACTATCCAAAAAATGGATGGAAGAAGCGCAACAACGCGCGCACGATGCCCAGGTCAAGGCGAGCGAACAACTCGCCAAACAGCGCCGACCGCAAGCCCCCGCTGCGCCAGTCGCCCAAGCACCGCAAGCACCACGACCACTCCAAGTAGGTGATGCCGTGTTTGTCCCTTCGGTGAATTTGACCGGTGATGTGGTGTCGATTAATGAAGCCGATGACAGCGCCGAAGTCCAAGTGGGTGGCTTCCGCTTGACCGTGGTGCTCAGCGAGCTCCGTCCTGGCCAGCGCAAAGAACAAAAGGCGGTTGTTCCCCCACGCACTTCCACTATCCCCGCTGCTCCTGATGTCGCACTCGAACTCGATGTCCGTGGGCTACGGGCCGTCGATGCTTGCGAGCGGGTCGACCGTTACCTCGATGATGCTTACCGTGCCGGTTTGCCCTATGTACGGATTATCCATGGCAAAGGGCTTGGTGCATTACGCCAGGCGCTCCGTGATCAACTCAAAACCCAACCTCAAGTGAAATCATTTGAAGGTGGTGGTGCCAGTGGCGGCGAGGGAGTGACTGTTGTACACTTGAAAGAACGATAACGCGGCTACCCAATCAACGGGCGTTTCGTCTTTTCGTTTCATTTGTTACCATACATCACATCACTATACCGCACTCGTTTTGTTGGAGGTACTGCGTGTCACAAACAGTCATTAATGTATTATTGCTCGTTGCCTTGTTGCTCCCATTTGTGGGTGCACTAGTATTGCGCATCATTAGCCGCGTGGCAACACCCCAAATCATGGTCGTGGTCGCGGCGATTACGGCGATAATCATCGTAAGTGCAGTGCTGAGTTTGGCAAGTATTAGCATTGGTAGCCTACGGATTGCCAATTTGACCCTACTCTTGCCTGTGGCACCTGCGGTCGACCGCCCAGTAGATATGTCAAGCGATACCCTCGATGCAGAACTCAATGCCGATTCCGGCACCGCAACGATGGTGCCTGATGTAACTATTACCCCAAGCCCGACCATTGTACCAACCCAAATGCCCACCCCCGTCGTTGGTGATACCACTACCCTCACCGACACCACTACCCTCACCGACACCACTACCCTCACCGACACCAC
>RGCY01000315.1 GCA_009918865.1 Actinomycetota bacterium | reverse complement strand
AGCCATCGGAACAGTGACCACGCGAAAGGCCTGGCGCGAGGTTGCGCCAAGGTCGCGAGCTGCTTCAACAAGACGCCAGTCAAGGCGCTCAAGCGTTGCGTACAGCGGCAATATGAGGAACGGCACGTATCCATAGACAAGTCCAAGAATGACGGTGACGCGCCCAGGCTGTGCAGTAAATGAAACATGGTCAACGGCTGTGATGTCACCGTATTTGATCACGAGGTGCGAAACCGAGAGCCCAACACTTTCGGACGCGCGCAATGCAGAACTCACGGCTCAACAGTACGCAAAGTAGGGCAGCGATATGGGATCACACGGCTAACCTTGAGTCACCGTGATTGACATTCGTTTCCTTCGCAGCGAACCCGACACCGTTCGGGGGCTGATGGCCCGCCGCAATAAGCCCGAATTGCTTGGGTTGCTTGATGAAGCCTTGGGCTTTGACGGAAGAATGCGTGAAATTACTGCTGAGCGTGACGCAATTCGCCAGCAAGTGAACGAGTTATCAAAGCAAGTTGGAGCACTCCGCCGTAGCGGTGATGACAAGGCTGCTGAAGGTCTGCAGGCTGAAAGCAGGTCGCTGGGCGACAAAGAGCAGTCCCTTGCAGCAGAGACTGATGAGGTCACGGCGAAACTAAAAGACGTTTTACTTCGCCTGCCAAACATTCCACACGCCGACGTTGTGGTGGGAAATGATGATTCGCAGAATCCAACTATTACAGGACCCGTGAATTTTCCGGCATCGTTTCCTGAGCATCAACGCGTTGCCCACTGGGACACTGCTACTGCACTCGGCATTCTCGATAACGAACGTGCAGTGAAAATCAGCGGCGCAATGTTCACCATGCAACGCGGAGCCGGAGCAACGCTTGCTCGTGCACTGTGCCAGTACGCACTGGACAGCAATGCAGACGCATTCGAAGAAATTCGTCCGCCATCGTTGGTGAGCACTGCAACGTTGACTGCGACTGGCCAGCTTCCCAAGTTTGCCGACGATGCATATTCAATGAGCAAAGACGACCTGTGGTGCATTCCAACAGCGGAAGCGCCCTTGACATCCATTCATGCCGGTGAAGTACTTGCCGAAGCTGACCTGCCAATTCGATATATGGCACATTCGTCGTGTTATCGCCGTGAAGCAGGGTCTGCTGGAAGAGACACTCGCG
>RGCY01000314.1 GCA_009918865.1 Actinomycetota bacterium | reverse complement strand
GATTGCGAGGAAAAGCGGGGGACCAATATTTCACATATTTCAGCACAGCGCGATTGGTTCATCAATTAAAGCAGCAAGCACACGGCTCAGTATTTGACACTATTACGAAAGAGACTTTTGCGGGCGTTTCTATTTGTTACCCGTCTAGTAAAGTTATTGCGGAATTTGAGCGACTTACTTCGCCTCTAATGTTGCGCATTAGAGAATGTTTGTTTCAAATACACTCGCTATCTAACCTGCGCGACACCTTGTTGCCACGTTTAATCTCGGGGCAGCTGCGTATTGCTGAAACAGAACTAGAAAAGGCAATGGCCTAACGATGACCGAAGACCAACTGGAACAAGAGGCATTAGGCTGGCTGAGTGACGTTGGTTATACGTTGCGCAATGGCTATGAGATTGCATGTGACGGGGCAACCCCTGAGCGCCCTGATTACAAAAACACGCTGCTGCCAATTCGCTTGCGTGAGGCAATCAATCAACTAAACCCAACCATTCCACTTGCTGCACGTGAAGATGCGTTTAGGCAGGTGCAAGACCTAGGCATCCCATCGTTGCTCTCTGCTAACAGGCACTTTCACAAGCTGTTGGTTAATGGCGTTCCCGTGCAGTACCAAAAAGACGGTGAAACTCGCGGCGACTTTGTACGCTTGGTTGATTGGGAAACGCCAGCAAAAAACGATTGGGTCGCAGTCAATCAGTTCACAATTAAAGGCGCACGACACACACGCCGCGCGATGTGATTGAGTGGATGATGGTGCGCAACGTGCAGCAGGACCTGATGAACGCACTGCGTGTCGGCGGCGTGCGCGACGTCGAGGATGCGGCGGTGCGCGTGACAGACCGCACTCTGGTCGACCCGCTGACGGGCGCGGTGCGCATCGAAGAGGAGTATGTTGTTGACGTGCGCGGCAGCAACCTGGCGCAGGTTGCCATGCTGCACGCCGTCGACATGCGGCGCGTGGTGAGCAACAACGTCATGACGGTGTACGAGACGCTCGGCATCACGGCCGCGTCCCAGGTGTTGTTCCAGGAGCTGCACGCGTGCCTGAGCGCAAGCGGCTCGCGTGTTGACGAGCGGCTGATCAAGCTGGTCGTGGACGTCATGACACACAACGGCTTTGTGATGCCCATCTCGCGCCACGGGCTGAATCGCCTGGTGGAGCACGGC
>RGCY01000313.1 GCA_009918865.1 Actinomycetota bacterium | reverse complement strand
CCTTGTTTTTGCTGATCCCACCAACGAGGAAGCTCGGTTGCTGCAAGCTGACGCACTGGAACAACTCGGATATCAGTCTGAATCGGGTCCGTGGCGTGATTTCTACCTAACTGGTGCCATGGAGTTACGTTCCAACGGAACCATACTCAAGGGTGTTCGTGGCAACGCCAACGGACCGGCCTTCACGTCGAACATGCCGCTGTCGATGCTGGCCGATCTGCTGGGAGTACGCCTGAATGCGCAACGAAGTGCGAATCTGTTCACCAGTCTTCGGGTCACAATTACGGATCGCATTTCGCAAGACGCCGTCGTGACCGTTCGCGGGGGAGTCCTCTCTCTTCGCAACTGGAAAGCTGGGACCACATGTGACGTCATCATCCGCTCGTCCCAGGATTCATTTGCTCGACTGGTTGGTGGGGGCATGACACTCGAAGAGTTCCGCGAGCGCGATGACGTCACGATCGAGGGAAGCTATGAACTTCTCGACAGATTCGTCGACTGCCTCGACCTATTCGAATTCGGGTTCGAAATCGTCCTACCTTAAGTACTTCTTTTGGTCGGGCTAGCGGGATTTGAACCCACGACCTCTTGACCCCCAGTCAAGCGCGCTAACCAAGCTGCGCCATAGCCCGTGTAAGTGATCATCCTACTCGTTGTTATCCACCGGCCGCCGCAGTCACTACTTCTACCTCGTCACCGTCGTTGAGTGCAGTACTGAACCACTGCGAACGGGGCACGACACACCCATTGATTGCGACCGCCACGCCACGTTGTTCGATATTTCGTTGCACCAGAAGAGCATCGACAGTGACAACGTTCGTCTCACAGTGCTCGCCGTTAAATCGAAGACTGATCACTGACAAACTCCTTCGCCCGGGCGGTAGCTATCGGGGCCATGAGAACCCCGTGCCGAAAATAACCAGAAGTCCAGGCAATCTCTGGCGTCATGCGTTCAAAGAACGCCAATCCGTTGGCCGAGGCTGGCCGGAGACCGGCACGAGAATCGATGAATCGCGCTTCGAGGACACCAGGAACGACCTTGGCAGCTAAGTCAAGCAGGTCGCGAACGTCGCGGGCCAGAACGACAGGTTCTGTCAAATGATCAGACGATGCTCCGATGATTGTGACGCCGTTAGGGCGTCGGACCAGATACACGCTCTGACCATCGAC
>RGCY01000312.1 GCA_009918865.1 Actinomycetota bacterium | reverse complement strand
GAAGCCGCGGCACGGGCGCATCGACCCCATGCAGCGCCTGCGCGCCGTGGTGCTGGCCCCGACGCGGGAGCTGGCCCAGCAGATCGCCCGCGAGGCGGAGTGGGTGTTCGGCGGCACGGTGCTGCGCGTGGCCTGCGCGTACGGCAAGAGCGCGATCGGGCCGCAGGTCGAGGCGCTGCGTCGCGGCGTGGACCTGCTGGTGGCCACGCCGGGCCGCCTGCGCGAGCTGCTCGAGTGCGATGCCTGCTCGCTCGCGTGGCTGCGCGCGCTGGTGGTGGACGAGGCCGACCGCATGCTCGACATGGGATTCCTGCCGCAGGTGCAGGCCATCGCCGAGCGCTGCCCAGCCGAGCGACAGACGCTGCTGTACACCGCCACGCTGCCCAAGGCCGTCGAGGAACTCGCACGCACGCTGGTGCGCGAGCCGCTGCGCTTCGGCGAGCGCCTGACCGAGGCCCGCACCGAGCCCGTGGCCTACGACGCCGCCGACGCGGTGAAGACGCCCCTGCTGCTGCACCTGCTGCAGCCCGCCTCGCGCACCGGAGTGCTGGTGTTCGTGCGCACGCGCCGTCGCGCGGGATGGGTGCAGCAGGCGCTGCACCGTCACGGCATCGCGGTGGGAAGCCTGCACGGGGACCGTTCGCAGAAGCAGCGCGAGGCCGCGCTGGATGGCTTCACCCGCGGACGGCTTCGCGTGCTGGTGGCCACCGACGTTGCGGCGCGCGGGCTGCACGTTCCGACGCTGCGGTGCGTGGTGAACTACGACCTTCCCATGGTCGACCAGGACCTGGTGCATCGCCTGGGGCGCGCGGGCCATGGTCACGCCGGATTCGCCGAGGCCTTCGCCTTCGTGGACAGCGCCGAGCACGCACGCTGGAAGCGCCTGGCCAAGACCTGCGAGCTCGATCCGCGCCTGCAGCCGGTGCCCGAGGGCGTGAAGCCGCGCGAACGGCCGGCTCGCGGCAGGACCGCGACGTCGGCCGCCACGCCGGAGGACCGTCGACGCAGGGCGAAGGCCGAGCTCAAGGCCAAGCGCGAGCGCCTGGAGGCCTTCCGAAAGCAGCGCGACGAGCAGGCCGCAAGCCGCGGACGCCTGCGCGGCAAGACCGCGGGCAAGCCGCTCGACGCGAAGCTTCGTCCGGGCAAGGGCGTGCGCCGATGAGCGGGCGTC
>RGCY01000311.1 GCA_009918865.1 Actinomycetota bacterium | reverse complement strand
GTGAATGAGTGGAGTGGAGGGGGCTGGGTGTGTGAGCACTTGTGTGAGCAATCTGTGGGCATATGAGTTTGTTTAATTGCATGTTTACTGGCTGATTCCACTTGCTTGCTCTTTCGCAGGGGTCATTCCGTCACTCACACCTTGCCACCACAACTCAAACTTCAAAGGCATCCAACCGGCCCGCATGCGAGTGCCTTGCACCGCCATCAGCTCGCCGCCGGAATCCGGAGTTTGCATCGAGTTCACCGTGGTATGCCAGGACGTTCCAAACGCCCGTCCTCGGCAGCCTCGTCGGCCGCCGCACACAATCCCGGCAATGCCGCCGGCTTTGATATGGATGCGGCCTTTGTGTTCAGCACTGATTGCAATGCGCAGCTGTCGGTCCGTATCCGGGATGCGCTGAGCACGATTGACGGGGCAGATGTGTTCCACGACATCACTGCTGCGCTCCCACTCAGCATCAACTCTGATTCAGACGTCGACTCAGGGGTCCAATCGCCCTTCGCAAAGACCGCCTACCACACCGCGATGCGCGCACACAACACCTACACCTGTGGCTGCAATCTATTCTGGTGTAAGTTCGACTTCAGCCCAAACCCTGGTGTACCTATCCGTATGACTGCCATCGACTCACTGATGGACTTCTACTTCGCGAAGCCCAGCCCCATGCCACGGCCGGTGGTCATCTCCATCAACGACCTGGGCTTAGATCCGCTGACTCAGCGTGGGGCGCTTCATGCCATCAGTCCCGAAGAGATCCGGTGCGCGATGCTGTTTGCGATCGCTCGTGATGTGGCCCGTGGTGCTGCCATTGAGGACCTCAAAGCATGGCGCTGTTATGCCCTCTCGACCACCACACAGTTCGTCCACCATGCCACGAATGATGACATGTACTTCGCCGCTTGTCAGCTGCGTGAGAACATGGGCCAAGATCACGAGAGCATGTACCGCACGGCCCTGCAGCGCGTCTACGAGATTGCCCGCTTCCGGGAGAGCCAGATCCGCGTGCACGGGCCGTCCGCGGGAACAGCACATGCAGTGTTCAAAGCCTACGAGCGGGTCAAAACCGCAGGCAATCTGCAACCGTACAGCTTGTCAGCCGTCGATAGCTCACTCACTATCATGGCACGCCTGCTTTGCATCCCAGCGGTGCAAAGTCGCGTGCTCGACG
>RGCY01000032.1 GCA_009918865.1 Actinomycetota bacterium | reverse complement strand
TGCATGGACTCCAGCCAAGGCCAAAAGCCACGCCAAGCACGAACGCTCCAGCAACCCCAGTGATTTTCCAGGAATGTGGACGACGGTCTGCCTGCAACCAACTAATTCCGCCCATGAACGCGACGCCGAGGAGCACCACCACCACTCCAAGCAATCGCTCGAGCACGACTCGGTGTGAAGCGAGTGCGTTTCCTGCGGCACCAAAGATTGCTCCGTAGGAAAGAAAGACCACCGAGAATCCGAGCACAAACATTGCTGCACCGCGGATTGTGGCTCGTGAGTTCTTGCGACTCGAATTTTGCGGCACCGACGATGCCACATATCCAAGATACGAAGGCACCAGCGGCAACACGCATGGCGATGCAAAGGACATAGCCCCCGCGGCAATGGCGATCAAAAGCGCGAGGAACAACGAACCATCAGTTAAGACCGTTGTCATGACTTGCCCGTCGCGCGTTCGCGAACTAACGGGTCCAACAATCCACGAAGCCTGGAATAACTTGCTTCACCGAGTGCCCAACCAGCAACGCGGCCGTTGGCATCAAGGACGATTGATGTCGGCGTGTAAACCTTCGGCACGATGCCAGCAAAGCCACCCAAAAATGTGCTGCCATCGCGGTCAACGACCGATGCATATGTGAGTTTGAAGCGGTTCACGTATGCACGCGCTGCCGCATCCTGATCACGAGTGTTGATGCCGATGACGACCACGCCGGATTTGCGCAAATCATCTGCTACTCGTTGCAGTGCAGTTGATTCCCGTCGGCACGGACCACACCAGGATGCCCACACATTGAGCAACACAACTTTGCCTGCAATAGCAGGAGTGGCAGTTCCAGTTAGTGTGCGTGAGGGTAGAGACATGGGCATCGCGCGACGCTCCGCAGCCTTGAGCAATGCAGTTGCGGCATCGGCATAGACGTAGCCACTGCCCTTACCAACATCTGCGGTCTGACCACACGCTGCGAGCACACATGTGAGCAACGTTGCGAGACTCATGAGCCCACGACGTGCATGCATGTCAATCACGCGCCAGCGATTTTCGACGCTGCGCCGAGCAACTCTTGTGCGGGTTCGGAATAGTTCACTCCCGCCAACGTGGCCGAACCATCCGCGGCGTGTGTGAACTCAAATGTTGTCAACGATGCAAGCGCGCACTGCCGCCGACGTGGGTCATGCCATAGCGCACGACCTTCCATACGCAGACGCGCCACCCAGATAGGCATTTGATGGCTCACCATCACGGTGTCACGACCGGGGTTGGCGGCCACTGCATCAAAAACCACGGCAGTCACACGGTCAGCGACCTGCACGTAAGGCTCACCCCATGACGGCTTGAAGGGATTCCATAAATGCCGCCAAGCGCGCGGTTGGCGCAGCACCCCATCACCAACACCAACGCGCTGACCTTCAAACACATTGGTGGATTCCAAGAGCCGGTCATCGGTCTCAACCTCAAGACCAAGGCGTTGCGATATTGGTTGTGCGGTTTCACGAGCACGCTCAAGTGGCGACGAAATCAAACGCGCAACGTCAAGTTCGGCAATCGCGGCCGCGGCAAGCACAGCCATTTGCTTGCCGAGTTCACTCAGGCGATACCCGGGCAAACGGCCATAGAGCACTTTTTCAGGGTTGTAGACCTCACCGTGGCGCAATAAGTGAACGCGGGTGGTCTCTGCCATGTCAGGTGACCTTACGGCGCGCGCCGGCCTTTCGTCGTGTGGGGCGCCACTGTGGGTCGCCTGCTTCTTCACGTGCGGTTTTAGCAAATTCGGCTAACGCAGTGATGAGACTGCGCACATCCGGATTCGGTGCGAGCACATCCACGCGCAGCCCATGCTCCTGCGCAGTTGCTTCGGTTTGCGGTCCGATGCACGCGATGACAGTTGACGCATGTGGTTTGCCAGCAATGCCCACCAGATTTCGCACCGTGCTCGCTGAAGTGAACAACGCTGCGTCATAGCCACCACTCTTGATGGCATCCCGGATGCTCGCTGCCGGAGGAGCAGCCCGAACGGTTCGGTATGCGGTTACTTCCTCAACTTCCCAACCAAGTGCCACCAGGCCCTCAGCAAGTGCTTCCGTGGCAATGTCTGCGCGCGGGATGAAGACCCGGTTGATTGGGTCTTCGTGACGCGAAAACTCCGGCCACTCGTCCAGCAGCGCCGCAGTGCTTGCATCCGCAGCTGGCACCAAATCAGGACGGATGCCCATCTCAAGCAGTGCATCCACAGACTCTTGACCGATGGCCGCAACTTTCATGCCCGCCAGGCAGCGCGCATCAAGACCGTATTCCTGCAACTTCTCACGCACTGCTCGCACAGCGTGGGGGCTTGTGAAAGCTACCCACTCGAAGCGACCAGAAACCATGCCCTGCACTGCACGTTCCATCTGCTGCGGTGTGCGCGGCGGTTCCACGGAAATCGTGGGTACTTCAATGGTGACCGCACCGAGACGACGCAAAGTTTCAGCAACGGGACCAACTTCATCGCGTGTGCGCGGCACTAAGACTTTCCAACCCAACAGTGGTCGGTGTTCAAACCAACCGAGAGCATCGCGCTGCTCAATCGTGCGCGAGATTACGACGATACTGCCTTCACCAAGTGCAACAGTGGCGCGCGCATTCGCAGTGGCTTCGCCAAGTGTGGTCACTGTCGATTCATGTTCAATCGTGGTTGCGTTGCGCAGCACCAAGACCGGGGAGTCTTCAGCGCGACCAGCGTCAAGCAATGCCCGGATAACAGCAGGGAGTTTGCCGTGCGCATTAATGAGCACCAACGTCGTTGCCGGATCAGTGTAGGTAGACCAATCAATCTTGGAATGTTCAACATCAACGACACAGACACCATGAGTGTCCGCGGCCGACAAAGTGAAACCTGCGTATGCAGCACCAGCCGTCACCGGGCTCACACCGGGTGCAATTTCAAATGCCAGTCCAGCCTTAGACACCGGCGTCACCTCGGCTGCCAAGCGCCCATCGAGAACGGGGTCACCGGCGAGCACTCGCACCACTGACTGACCGTTCTTCGCGGCGTCAACGACCAGCTTGCCTCGCGATGCTGCGGTGAGTGGCTTGCCTGAATCATCAGTCGTTGACAGCACCTGCGTGTCTTCAGCGAGCAACTCGCGCACTGCAGTCAAACCGGCGTCGTCAGCCACGACCACCTGCGCATTGCGCACGATGTCTGCAGCTCGCAAGGTCAGCAACTCTGGGTCGCCGGGGCCGGTCGCAACGAAGGCGACGGTTCCGGGCGTGGGCTTGTGATTCTTTGAGGTCATTCGGAGGTCTCCAAGCGGCACGGGGCAGCGGGCACAGGCGCCGGTTCGACGCAACTTTCACAGGGGAACGCGTTAAGGGTAGGGCTAGTGCTGCAAATGTCCAAATCGGCGCGGAGCGTCGAGCGCGTACTCGCTAACCGCGCGCCTTGCCCACACCAGTGGACTAGCGCCCAAGCTTGTACCTAGGACTGCCCACTCAACGCTGCACGAAGGCGAGTCTCATCAACGCGCCAGTAGTCATGTCGGGTCCCGTCCACGAAAATCACCGGCACTTCATATGCATAGGCGTCTGCCAATTCGGGGTGGTCCTGCGTGAGCACCACTGCCCAGGTGTCGCCTGTCTGCGCGCACACACGTGCCACGGCTTGTTCAACCTGCTCACACAGATGACAACCGGGTTTGCTCAACACCATCACTCGCGCCAACTGCGGTGGGAGTGGTTCACCCATGAGAGCATCTTGCCGCAGCAACGGTGAGTCGCGTCGCGCGCACATCACTGCTTGGTCATCTAGGCTCAATGCGATGACTACCGGCCGCGTGGCCGCCTTCTTCGACGTCGACAACACCGTGGTGCGAGGGGCGAGCCTTTTTCATCTCGCACGCTCATTTCGTCAGCGTGGTTATTTTCGAGCGCGCGATATCCGCACTTTCATCGTGAAGCAAAGTCGCTTTGTGCTCTCTGGCAAGGAATACCTCACCGACATTGCATCGGTTCAGCAAGCCGCACTGGCCTTCGTTGCCGGACGAAGTGTTGAGGAAATGACATCACTTGCTGCGGAAGTTTTCGATGAGCGCCTTGCTGACAAGTTATGGCATGAAGTCCTCGAACTTGCCCACCGACACCGAGATGCCGGAACCGATGTGTGGTTGGTGACCGCCACGCCGGTGGAAGTTGCGGACCTCATGGCTCACCGCCTCGGATTAAGCGGCGCCCTTGGCACAGTTTCGGAAGTTGTGGATGGGGTTTACACGGGGAATTTGGTCGGTTCGGTCTTGCACGGCAAGCAAAAGGCGATTGCGGTCAAGGCGCTTGCCGAACGAGAAGGCATCAATCTCGCCGCATCGAGCGCTTACTCCGACTCCGCAAACGACCTGCCGTTGTTGGAGTCTGTTGGGCTACCACACGTGGTGAATCCAGACCGTGCGCTCAAGCGCATTGCACGCGAACGAGGCTGGCCGATTCTTGAGTTCCGTTCACGACGGTCTCTGGCACGCTGGAGTGGTCGGCAACTTTCGCTAGCGGGAGCCATTGTCGCGACGCTCGTTGCGCTCTTTGCAACGCGATAGGGCACGCAGCCCCGGCAACTATTTCTTATTGCGACGCTGGATACGCGTCTTCTTGAGCAGCTTGCGGTGCTTCTTCTTCGCCATGCGCTTGCGGCGCTTCTTGACGACTGAACCCATAGTCAAGCCTCGTTCTCGTGTCTCAGCGGTGTGTCTGTCAGATCTGGAGTGCTCACCGCGTGGCGGTGCGAGCAGGTGTGAAAGCGTAGCGGGGGCACACGCATCCCCCCACGGCGCGGGGTTCAGGAGCGCGAGAGCAGTGAACGCGTGAACAAAGCGAGGTTCGCAGGCTTCTCAGCCATGCGACGCATGAGGTAGCCCCACCAGTCGGTGCCATATGGCACATACACCCGGACTTTGTGTCCCTCAGCAACTAAACGAGTCTGTTCCTCTGGGCGAATCCCTAGCAACATTTGGAACTCATAAGACCCTGGCGCTCGACCGGCTTCAGTGAGCAGCGATGTTGCAATGTCAATGAGCCGTGGGTCGTGAGTTGCCAGCAGTGGCGTTGCTGGCGAATCAATTAACGTCCGCATCAACCGCACATATGCCTTGTCAATTTCGGCACGATCAGTGAACGCCACATCTGCGGGCTCTTTGTAAGCGCCCTTACACAAGCGCACCCGTGAACCGGGGTATGCCATCGCTTTCACGTCATCTGGAGTGCGACGCAAATAAGACTGCAGAACCACGGCAACTGTCGGGAACTGCTCACGCAATGTGCGCGCGGTGGTCAACGTTGCATCTGTGGTGGTGTGGTCTTCCATATCCAACGTCACTGTTGTGCCAACGTCGGCAGCCGCTGCACAAATGGACTGAGCGCGACGCGCACTTGACTGCTGCCCATCGGAGAGTGCCTGACCTACTGCCGAAAGTTTCACCGACACTTCTACTGCGTCAGTGAGCCCGGCGGCACTGAGCGCGCGAAGTAATTCCAGATAATCAGAGACTGTGGCGTCTGCGTCGGCGTCTGTGTGGACATCTTCACCAAGACGATCCACGGTCGAATACAAACCTTGCTCCCAGAGTGCACGCGTCACGTCAACAACATCGCTCACGGTTGTTCCAGCAACGAACCGCTTCACCACATCACGCGTGACCGGTGCTGCTGTCACAACATCGCGAAGTGACTCATTGCGCGCAGCCGCGAGAATGGCAGTTCGGAGTAATGAGGTGGACACGAGAGACAAGGGTAATCCGCTCACAGTGCTCATGCCTTGTGACTCGGCTCACCGGTCTGATGCATCAGGTACCCTCATGGAGTGCCTGAGGTAGAACTTGACTTTCCACGCCACTGGGTTGAGTTTGCTGACCCAGACAACCCCGATGTTGTCCTCTTCCGGTGTGATCTCACCTGGCTCACGTCGAATTGGACATGCATCTATGGCAACGGCTGTAAAGGCATCTTCAAGGAAGAACCAGACGCTGGCTGCTGCACTCTCGGTGCGCACTTCAGCGATGCCGAAGACAAAGTCCGCGTGTCTGAAGCGGTCAAGCGACTCTCGCCAGAAGATTGGGAACACCACGCAGCAGGACGCGGCAAGCGGTGGCTTGAGCGCGATGACGAAGGTGTGTGGAAGACGCGCGTTGTTTCCGGCGCGTGCATCTTTTCAAACTCCGCAACATTCGAAGGCGGAATGGGGTGCGCATTCCACGCACTTGCTCGCCGTGAAGGCGTGCCAGCTTTAGAAGTCAAACCAGATGTGTGCTGGCAACTTCCCATCAGCCGAACGTACGAACGCGTCACTCGCGATGATGGCACTGAAGTCCTCATCGTGAGCGTCACCGAGTTTTCTCGTCGGCAGTGGGGCGCTGGGGGGCATGCACTGGATTGGTATTGCAGTGGCAACACCGAAGCGCATGTGGCGCGCGTACCCGTGTATGAATCAATGCGCGAAGAACTTGTTGAGCTCATGGGTGCGAGTGCCTACGAAGTGCTCAGCGAGCACTGCCGCACTCGCGAGGCCGTGATTGCGGCGGCACGACGGCCACGTCCAGTTGGTCGCCACGGTGGCGAGCCAGCATTCATTGACATTCGTAGCCTGGCAATTCACCCAGCCGACCCACGCTGACATTCACTCGCGCGCTGCGCGCACGCCGACACCTGCGCAGACTTTCACACCTGCTCAATGTCAGACCCACGACCTAGCGTCGCGCCCATGACGCGCTTCACTCCTGAGAGCTCCACTGCTGCAACTTCCGCGCCACTCAGCTCACCGGCCCCGAAACCGCGCGGCGCCACCTTGGGTAAAGCGAACAAAACTCAGGGCTACCGCTGTGTCGAGTGTGGTTGGCAGACGGTGAAGTGGGTAGGCCGTTGCGGTGAGTGTCAACAATGGGGCTCCCTGCAGGAAATGGGTGGTGCAACCGCGTCACTGCCACAACCAGGACTAGTGACCACCGCTGCAGTGCCCATCGCACATGTGGCGGCGGAAGATGCGCGCGCGATGCCCACGGGTAACACTGAACTTGACCGAGTTCTCGGCGGCGGACTCGTTGCCGGGTCAGTCACGTTACTCGCCGGCGAGCCAGGCATTGGCAAATCCACGTTGCTCATCTCCGCACTTGCATCCTGTGCGCGCACGGGAGCGCGCGTGCTCTACATCACCGGCGAAGAATCTGCTGCACAAGTGAAGTTGCGTGCGGAACGCGTTGATGCCCTTGACCCGCAACTCTTTCTCGCCGCCGAAACCGATCTTGGCGCGGTGCTTGCCCACATCGATGCCGTGCAGCCGGATGTGTTGGTTGTTGACTCAATCCAAACTCTCGGTCATCCACTTGTTGATGGTGTCGTTGGAGGTGTCAATCAAGTTCGTGAAGTCGCATCTGCACTCATCAGAATTGCCAAGACCCGTGGGTTTGCGTGCCTACTCGTTGGTCACGTGACGAAAGAGGGTGCAATTGCTGGGCCGCGAGTGTTGGAGCATCTCGTGGATACGGTGCTGCACATTGAAGGCGACCGTCATACACGTCTGCGATTGCTGCGCGCAGTCAAGAACCGCTTTGGTGCAGCCGATGAAGTTGGTTGCTTTGAGATGGGCGAGAACGGCATGTGGGCTGTTGCCGATCCGCATGGGCTGTTCGTATCTCGACTACCCGAGCCGGTGGCTGGCACCTGCGTGACTGTGGCGCTGGAAGGTCGTCGGCCGTTGCTTGTTGAAGTGCAGGCACTCGTGGCAGCCACTGCATCGGCGGCGCCGCGGCGCGCAACCCAAGGCGTCGACGGTTCGCGGATTGCCATGCTGCTGGCAGTGCTCGAACGACGCGTTGGAGCACGGCTGGCTGACCGCGAGGTGTATGTCTCCACAGTTGGAGGTGTGCGCCTGGGCGAACCAGCGAGTGATCTCGCCGTGGCCCTGGCTGTGGCCAGTGCGTCCTGGCAGCAGCCTTTACCCGAAGGCACATTGGCTTTGGGTGAAATCGGTTTGGCTGGAGAGATTCGCAACGTGGTCGGAGTGGGTAAACGGCTCGCTGAGGCGGCGCGACTCGGGATGCGTCGGGCAATAGTGCCCACGGGCTCGGCGCGAGATGTTGACCACTGTGGTCTGGCAGTGGTTGAAGTCTGTGATGTACGCGACGCTCTCGCCGCAGCCCGAGTTGACGGCTGAGCATTCAACGCTGCACCCCACACACCTACACTCCGCATTGAGAATGGCGCGGGCGTGACATCGCAGGCGCATGCACGAGAAGGTGGCCAGTGGTAGACACGCAGTTAAGCAACGACGAAACAACCTTGCGCGAAACGTTGCGTTTGCTTGCTCCTGGCACCTCGCTGCGAGATGGGCTTGAGCGCATTCTGCGGGGACGCACGGGTGCGCTCGTTGTGCTCGGACACGACCGCACAATTGAGTCAATGGCAAGTGGTGGATTTCCCATCGACATTCCCTTCTCTGCAACTCGCTTGCGCGAACTCGCAAAGATGGATGGTGCGATTGTGCTCGACCCAAGTGTCAGCACCATCATTTCTGCGGCAGTTCAGTTGCTCCCAGACCCCACCATCGCCACCGAAGAAACTGGCACGCGTCACCGCACAGCAGATCGCGTTGCGAAACAGTCGACCTTCCCGGTCATCTCCGTTTCAAAATCCATGAACATCATTGCGCTATACCTGAATGGTCGCCGCTATGTGGTGGAAGACAGCAGCGCCATCCTCTCTCGCGCAAACCAAGCGGTTGCAACTCTCGAGCGTTACAAACTTCGTCTCGATGAAGTTAACCGAACCCTGTCTGCTCTTGAAGTCGAGGAACTCGTCACAGTGCGTGATGTGGCCACGGTGGCACAACGCGTGGAAATGGTGCGCCGCATCGCCCGCGAAATTGATGGTTATGTGGTGGAACTCGGCACAGATGGTCGGCTGGTGTCGCTGCAACTTGCTGAGTTGCTCGCTGGCGTGGAAGCCGACCGCACCCTCATGCTTCGCGACTACACGCCTGCAAAGGTCGGACGCAAGAACCGCACAGTTGAGCAATCGTCCGCAGATTTGGAAGCACTCGACGAAACGGCACTCCTGGACCTTGTGGCCATCGCCCAAGCAATTGGTTGGGTTGCCTCACCTGAACTTTTGGAGCAAAGCGTGAACCCGCGCGGATATCGGATTCTTTCGCGAGTTCCGCGGATTCCTGACGCCATTTCTGATCGCCTAGTTTCACACTTCGCCGGCGTGAAAGCGCTGCTCGCAGCCACCACAGATGACTTGCAGGCAGTTGAGGGTGTCGGCGAGACCCGTGCGCGCTCCCTTCGCGTATTTACCGGCGCCCGCCTCAACGCTCGCGCCAGCCGTCTTTGCGACGGCCTCGACGAGGAAGGCCCACGGATCGCCCATGCCTGAGTTCGCGTAACTCATCGCGTCGGCTTCTTGAACACCAACGCAGCGCCGATCCCAAGGACGGCAAGAAGTGCCACGCCTCCACCGATCATCAGCAGCTTCTTCGTGGACGCGTCGCCCGACTGCCCTGCAATTCGGGCAGCCTCCACGGCTGCTTCCGCCTGGAGTCGTGCGATCTCGATCTGCGCAGTCGCATTGCCTGCCGCGGCCTGCGCCTGAAGCTGTGCGATCTGAAGATTGCGGCGCGACTCGCGCTCGCGCTTCTCAGGGCCGCCCACGGCAGCATCGACAATCGTGCTCGTTGCC
>RGCY01000310.1 GCA_009918865.1 Actinomycetota bacterium | reverse complement strand
GTGTCGATGATGCCGTTGAGGTCGAGGTCGAATCCGGCGAATTGCTCGCAGTTGTCGGGGATGCCATTCCTGTTCATGTCCTCCACCAACCCAACCGCGATCTCGTAACTGTCGCGCTGGCCGTTTGTGTTGCAGTCGGGATTCGCTACGAGAGCCACCGTGTGCAGAAACCCCGCCGCAATCTGAGTGACACCAGAGAGACCCGGCGGTGTGTGGCGTTGACGGTAAGACTGGGCGCCGTCATAGGCGGCCTCGCCGCCCCACACGACCACTGAACCGTCGCTCTGAAGCGCCGCTGAGTGATATCCGCCCGCAGCGACCTGAATCACCCCAGCCAAATCGCTCGGAACGATGCTCTGGCCCTGATCTGCCCAACCGCCGCCCCAGAGTTCACCTGCACCCCAGGCGAGCACTGTCCCATCAGATTTCAATGCCAGATTGTGGTAGCCGCCAGCGGAAATTTGGACAATGTCCAAGGCATCCATGGGCAAATAGCTCTCTCCCCACACCACCATGGTGCCATCGACCAAAAAGGCAAAGTTTCGACGACGAAGCCTTGGCAGGCACTGATGCCGAGAACTCAACTTTTGCCGTTTTGGACGGCAACATCTTTATGGTTATGTGTGATGATGCTCCTGACAAGACATGGCAGTCCATTGGGCTTGCCCCTGTCCCAAAGTGCACCGGCATCTACACCAGCATGCTGCGCTCACCGCCGTGCACCATGTTCAGCATTGCCAACAGCGACGTGGACGTGGCCTATCGTGCAGATCTGATATCGGACATCGTTAAGAAAAGCAATGAGTTGCATCTCGGCACTCGCTTGGCACATGATGTCAAGCATGCATGGCTTTGGCTGCGCCCTGGTAAAGCAGCACAAGTGCTGCTTGCTTTCAGCGATGACGCTCTGATTTGGTCATCCCTGCAGAACATCCACGAAATTGAGACTGCGACTCGAGCACACGGCAAGTTCAGCGCCTACGCTGACAACTCCGCCTGGGAGGTCACTTTCCATTTCAAGGGCCTCGATGACAAGGCCCAGACATCCAAGCTACGCCAATTGTGCGGCCCTAACGTGAATGGGCTGACGTTCTCTTGCGCCGTTGGCGGTCGCACTGGCAACATCCTCTACGAGGACGCGGTGGAAGATCACCACTTCTGCGGCATCAAG
>RGCY01000309.1 GCA_009918865.1 Actinomycetota bacterium | reverse complement strand
TTGAAAACGCTGCCTCCGGTGGAGATGACGCATATGCACATCGCGAACAAGTTGCGATCGGGAGCCAAGCCCCACATTTCGGGTTCTTCTGTTGCGACCATGCAAACCATGCTGTTGATCACAGCCTTCACATCTGGGTTGGCTGGACAAGCACGGGGACAGGGCATCGAACTACTCGGATGGGGCTGGAATGCCAACGGCCAGATCAACACCCCGAGCGACGCGACCGGCGTCAAACAGATCGCATGCGGCTACCAGCACAGCTACGCCCTGAAGAACGACGGCACGCTCGTCGGATGGGGCTACAACTACTACGGACAGATCAACACACCTGCCGACCTGACCGGCGTTACGCAGGTCGCATGCGGCGCCGGTCACAACTACGCCCTCAGGAGCAACGGATCACTAGTCGGATGGGGTTGGAATGTTTACGGACAGACCAATACCCCCAACAACCTTGCAGATGTCATGCAGGTCGCTTGCGGCAGATACCACACGTACGCCCTCCAGAAAAACGGAACACTCGTCGGATGGGGCATCAACTCTTACGGCCAAACCAGCACCCCGCCAAGTCTTACCGGAGTTGCTCAGGTCGCTTGCGGCAGTGGCCACACGTACGCCCTCAAGAATGACGGAACACTTATCGGATGGGGTGCCAACGGCAGCAGCCAGATCAGCACTCCCGCCAACCTCACCGGCATCATTCAGGTCGCATGTGGAAACGCCCACACCTACGCACTCAAGAGCAACGGCACCCTCTTTGGGTGGGGTGACAACGGGTACGGCCAGACCAACACATCCGCATCTGCGACGGGCGTCACGCAGATTGCGTGCGGCACCTACCACACCTACGCACTGCGTCCCTGGCGCGACTGCAACGCCAACGGAACGTTTGACGGTGACGAAATCACCTCTGGTATCACGATCGACTTAGACCACAACGGCGTGCCAGACACCTGCCAAGGCGCCGTTCTCTACCGCATCGACTCTGGTGATCTCGGGGCACCGAATCCCGTCAAGCCAGCCGTATTGAGTTTGACCGATCCGCCTTTGACCGACGCCGATGTGCCAATGCTTATCAACGCCACCGGTGACTTCGACGCCAGCAACGAGTACCTGACGGTGCGGCTCGCCGACAGCAGCAACCCAGTCGGCTACATCACGCTGGGTCGACTATTTGAAGCTGGTCGCAACTGCCT
>RGCY01000308.1 GCA_009918865.1 Actinomycetota bacterium | reverse complement strand
TGCGTGAGGTTGAGCGAAGTCTTGGCGAGTGTCACTGCAGTCAGAGCGCTGACCAAGGTCGCTCCGTCCACCGTGCCTGACACCTCAGACACCGACGGGCGTGCACTCAAGGCATACAAGGTCCAAGTGTAAATTTTGCTTCCCGTGCCTTGGGAGCAGGGGGCTTGGTACCCCACAAAAGGGCCATCACTGCCAGAACCGGTGGTGCCCACACCGAAGGTGTTTCGAATCAGCCCCGTGCGTGTGGCCGGGATGTCATAGAGCACCCAGTTGTATTTGGTGGTCCCATCTGCGGGCAGGGTGGTCATGACGACCGCCAAAGACTGTGTGTTGGCGGGGGCGTTGGACCAGGTCAAAGCGGGCGATGATCCCCGACCGTCGCAGGTGTACTCCACCCCCATGGCACCGCCCTCGGAACCGGCTTCACTGGTGAGGGTGAAGGCAGACGGCGTGGGCGAAGGGCTGGGGGTGCTGGACCCCGAGCCTCCTCCACCGCAGGCGCTGATCAGGACGCTTGTAGCCAGCATGGCACAGGATGCGTAGGTCTTCCACCTGATCCCGGCGCTGACCACCCGTGACATGGTGGTGGATGAAGGGAGATCTCTTAAAACACGTTCTGCGGCACACATGCGTTCACTATAAAGACCTTGAACCTTTTGCACCATTGACCTAGGGCAGGTGAAACAGATCTTTACCTTGGGAGCGCAGTGTTCACAATTCGCTTCATGCGACTCCAAGTAGCCCCCAAAAAAAAATCGCCACACCCCCGAGGGGACGTGGCGCGAACGGTGAAGAAACTGTTGTCAACGCCTCAGCGCAGGCTGAGGCGTTGTGGGTTCATCAATCGAAGTAGATGTTGCCGCCAACGCCCAGGCCGTTGGGGTACTTGGTGGACCCTGCTCCAGGCGTTGTGAATTGCATATCGGCATTCAGCAACTGGAAATGCAGTTCCGACACTTTGCCCGTTTTGAAGGCAGCCATCGTATTGGTGGAACAGCCTTTGACGGTGAAATCAGCCAGGTTCGCCGTGTAGGCTGCAGCAGCGACCGTGATGTCGGCGGTCGCGAGCTTCTGACGATAGTCGGCCACGCAATTCGGATCGGTCTTCGACACCATGCGGACGGTCACCGTGCAGGCGTTGGCACATTCTCCATTGGATCCCAAGGTGAAGTGGTACTTGCTAACACCCGAGATGTCCCA
>RGCY01000307.1 GCA_009918865.1 Actinomycetota bacterium | reverse complement strand
ATGTGCGAGCGATCTCGACAACAACCGCGTGGTGGACACGGCCGACATCAGTGTTCTACTGCTCGACTTCGGCCCTTGCAACGGCTGTCCCGCAGACCTCGACGGCAACGGCCTGGTCGACACTGCCGACATCAGTCTGTTGCTGTTGGACTTTGGCGCGTGTCCGTGAGTTGATTGGGTCAGTCTGGCGCCCCGGCAACGGGGGGCGTGCCACCGGGCATTTTGCGCAAGGGGCTTGTTTCGCGGTGGGGATTCGGGCACAATCTGAGGATCGACCGGGTGCCGGTCGAAGAAGCAAGATCAGGGGCCTTGCGCCCGGGGATGAACGATGCAACGGATGAACCAGTCGGCTCGAGCGCTGTGTGCGGCAGTGGGTGCGGTTGCGGCAGTGTCGGGTGCGCAGTTGGCGCAGGCCACAGTCACGCCGGGCACGCTGTATGGCGACAGCTACATCGTGACCGACGGAGCGAAGACCTACGCCGTGATGGACGTGTACATCAAGTGCAGCAGCTCGGCGGACATCATCAGCAGCACCTTCGGTGTCACCGCCTATACAAGTAGCTACACCCTGAACAACGGCAAGTCATTCGTGCAAAGTGCCAATCAGAGCGCTGCTTCCTCTTGGCTCCCTGTGAACAATGACGGCAGCGCGTGGGACAGTTTTGTCACATGTGGATGTCGCATGCAGGGCTCGGATACCACGCTCGCCGGAGGCAAGGCCGGCTTCCTTGGTCTGCAGCTGGACACCAACTGGGCTAGCAGCTCTACTGGCGGTCAGATCGTGGGCCAGGCCGGTGGCGCAGGCTGGTACCCCAGCATCGGCGCAAGCACCAGCACCAACCCCTACGCCAAGGCTGGTCAGTACAGCGGCACGGGTGCGGTCAACACCGCCAAGTGCACCAGCAATATCTCTGGCAATGGCATTACCGTTGGCCAGAGTCTGACCAACTATTGGATGATCGGCCGCTTCACGATCGATGTGACCGACGACAGTGCAACCAACAACGCAATGAGTTTGAAGTTCTGCATTGCCGGAAGGACATTCTCGGGCGCCACCAGCAATGCAGGCCGCTTCAACTACACGCTCACCTACGCCTCCCTTCCGCCATGTGCGAGCGATCTCGACAACAACCGCGTGGTGGACACGGCCGACATCAGTGTTCTACTGCTCGACTTCGGCCCTTGCAACGGCTGTCCCGCAGACCT
>RGCY01000306.1 GCA_009918865.1 Actinomycetota bacterium | reverse complement strand
GGCGCACACGCTGGGCAATCCGTTCGACCTGGACGCGGTATGCGCAATTGCCAAGCGCCACAATCTATGGTTGATCGAGGATTGTTGTGATGCTCTCGGCAGCACATATCGCGGCCGGAAGGTTGGCACATTTGGCGATCTCGCGACACTCAGTTTCTATCCAGCGCACCACATCACCATGGGTGAGGGTGGAGCGGTGCTCACAAATGAACCTCGACTCAAGCGAATTGCGGAATCTTTCCGCGATTGGGGCCGCGACTGTTTCTGTGATCCTGGAAAGGACAATACATGCGGAAAGCGATTCTGCTGGAAACTTGGAGATCTCCCTGAAGGCTACGACCACAAGTACACCTACTCCCATGTTGGCTACAACCTGAAAATCACGGATATGCAGGCGGCGTGCGGCTTGGCTCAAATGGATCGACTGGAGGTGTTCATTGAGCAGCGGAAGCGAAATTTCGCCTTCCTGCGAAAGCAGTTGGAATCACACTCAAGGCCCCTCATTCTTCCGCAGGCAACGGAAGGAAGTGATCCTTCGTGGTTTGGCTTCCCAATCACACTCAAGGCCGATGCACCCATTTCTCGTATGGATGTTTTGAAGCAACTTGAAGAAGCCAAGATTGGCACGCGACTCCTCTTCGCGGGGAATTTGGTTCGGCAGCCCTCGATGCGGGGCAAGGCTTATCGAATCAGCGGGGACTTGACGACGACTGATCAGGTGATGCGTGACACGTTCTGGGTCGGAGTTTATCCGGGGCTTGGAGAGCCACATCTCATGCACATCGCGAATACGATTGCTCGCGCCCTGCAGACTGCTGGAACGGTTGCGTGATGTGCAAGAGCTCGTCAGGAGCAGCAGTGGATTCAACGGCTACTCGGAAACTTGCCAAGGCCATTCGAAGCACTGCGCTGAAGATGGTGCACCGCGCGCGAGCATCTCACGTTGGCAGCGCGCTTTCGATCGCCGACATACTTGCCGTTCTTTATGGAAGCGTGATGCGCTTAGACGCACGGGACCCCGGTAGCCCAGATCGAGATAGATTCATTCTTAGCAAGGGTCATGCATGCGTTGCGGTTTATGCAGCCCTTGCCGAAATCGGATCGTTCGATCGCGCGCTTCTCGATTCATATGGCACTGATTTCTCGCCATTCATGAACCATATCAGCCATAAAGTTGCCGGCGTTGAGTTTTCCACGGGATCGCTGGGGCATGGACTGCCGTTTGGTGT
>RGCY01000305.1 GCA_009918865.1 Actinomycetota bacterium | reverse complement strand
TCATTAGCTTTCGGAGTTGCCCAACTGGCTCAGCGTGAAGGCGCCACAGTTCTCTTGACCGGTGCAGGTCGCGGACTTTCCATCACCGAACGAACCGCTCGCAAGCTTGACACCCCAGCCGAAGTCATTGAGTTTGATGTAACAGTCGACGAACACGTCGAGACTGCGCGCTCCGGTGCAAAGCAACACCTCGGGAGCGTTGACGGCGTACTTCACGCCATCGGTTTTGCTCCCGCAGTGTGCCTCGGCGATGACTTTATGGCCGCACAATGGAATGACGTTGCAGTTGCTATGCAGATCTCTGCGTACTCGCTGAAAACGCTTGCTGATGCTTTCGTACCGCTGATGTCGACAGGCGGAAGTTTTGTTGGACTTGATTTCGACAACACCGTTGCATGGCCCGCGTACAACTGGATGGGTGTTGCTAAAGCCGCACTCGAATCGACCAGCCGATATCTCGCCAAAGAACTGGGTGGGAAAAACATTCGCTGCAACCTCGTTGCCGCAGGACCAATCAAAACGATGGCCGCAAAATCGATTCCAGGTTTTCAGACGTTCGAAGACGTGTGGAGCGATCGTGCGCCACTCGGATGGGACGTCAACGATTCGACAGCAGTTGCACGTGCATGCGTCGCACTGCTATCCGATTGGTTTCCAGCCACCACCGCAGAAGTGATTCATGTGGATGGTGGCTACCACGCAATGGGCGTGTAAATGCATTCTCTAGTGAGGCGCCTCGCGGCCCGTGTACTCGTGGTCTCGTTCGTGATCACCGGTGCATCCGTACTCACAGTCGCTCTCGATTCAACAAAGTCATTCGCCGCATCGACCAACGATCCGCTGCTTGATCAACAGTGGGGATTGACAGCAATTGGTGCACCATCTGTCTGGAGCATTTCTCGCGGTGCAGGCGTGACCGTCGCAGTGATTGACAGCGGCAGCGGACCACACCCCGACCTGGACGCCAATCTTGATACTGGTCGCACGATGTTCGGATCGATTGACAGTGCTGGAGTAATTGATGTCGACATTGCGGGTCACGGATCACACGTGGCTGGGATCATTGCAGCGGTTGCCGACAATGCAATAGGCGGCTCAGGTGTTGCGCCACAATCTCGCATTTTGCCAATCAGAGTGTTGGACTCGCTCGGATCAGGCGATTCCAAAGATGTTTCAAAGGCAGTCCGCTTTGCTGTCGACTCTGGTGTCAAAGTGATCAACCTGTCGCTA
>RGCY01000304.1 GCA_009918865.1 Actinomycetota bacterium | reverse complement strand
CTAGGACTTAAGTTCCTTCGTCACGTTGAACGCTGTTCGGTGCTTGCCCATGTCATTGATTGCGCCACTCTTGAACCCGGTCGCGATCCGGTGACCGACCTTGATGTGATTGAGGCGGAACTTGCTGCGTATCAAGGCACCTATGCCGATTTGCTGACCCGACCCCGAGTTGTGGTCTTGAACAAAGTGGATGTTCCGGAGGCAAAGGAACTTGCTGACATGGTTCGCCCACAACTAGAACAACGCGGCTACCGAGTGTTCGAAGTTTCGGCTGTCTCGCATGAAGGATTGCGGCCGCTGCTGTTTGCTCTAGCTGAGTTGGTCTCACAGGCACGCGCTGAAGTGCCAACAGAACGTCCCCGAGTGCGCGTGCAACCGCAGGCCGTTGACGACTCCGGATTCTCTGTGAGTTCTGAAGTCATCGATGGTGAACCAAGTTTTCGAATTCTCGGTGCGCGACCAGAGCGATGGGTTCGCCAAACTGATTTCAGCAACGATGAAGCAGTGGGTTATCTCGCGGATCGACTCGCCCGCCTTGGTGTCGAAGACCGCTTGAAGAAGTTGGGTGCAACACCGGGAGTCCAGGTGGTCATTGGCGAGGGAGCCGAAGCCGTGATTTTCGATTGGCAGCCGCAACTCTCCGACGATGATTACCACTCCGGTCCACGCGGCACGGACAACCGACTCTGATGCTTCTTCCGGTTCTTACGGATTAGGCTCAGGGCTATGAACCACTTTCTGATGGGTGGCATCACCTTCGGTTTACTCTTGCTTGCACTCTTCGTCGTCACCCGCTACAACCCTGACCGCTGACCGCAACCGGAGGTCGGCATGAAGGTTGGCATCCTTGGTGGGACGTTCGACCCGATTCATCTTGGGCACATCGCGGCTGCGCACGCCTGCATTGCTGCACTCAAACTTGATCAGGTTCTCGTTATTCCAACCGGTGTGCCAAGTCACCGCCCCGCTGCAGCGGCATCAGCCGAACATCGTTGGCACATGGTTGTCGCCGCGTGCCAAGGCGACACCGCTTTGCAGCCCTCGCGCATCGACATTGACCGCAGGACGCCCACGTACTCAATTGACACCGTTCGCGACGTTCGTGCATTGCTCCCTGATGCGCAGATCTACCTCATTATCGGCGAAGATGCTTTTGCTGGGTTTGGATCCTGGCGTGAGCCTGATGCTTTACGCGAACTGGTGACACTCGTGATTGTTGAAAGGGAAGGT
>RGCY01000303.1 GCA_009918865.1 Actinomycetota bacterium | reverse complement strand
CGAGCTTTTGGCAAGGATACTGGCACGGTGGATATGTACGCCGAACGCGGCAGGCTTCTCAGGCTGCAAGCCGATAGAGCGCAAATGGAACTGGATATGATGCGTGCAAGGCTCATTTCCGCAGATGAAGCGGAGGAGCTTTGGGCAAGTTTGCTGGCCACCTTTCGCGCACGAATGCTCGCTGTACCAACCCGTGCGGCGCACCTGGTGCTTCATCTCAAGGAGTTTTACGCGATCGAACAGAGCCTGCGCGATCTGGTGTGCGACGCATTAACGGAACTCGCACGCTATGACCCAGAGCAACAAATCAGGCCAGAAGGCGTTGAAACGCGCACTGAAACACTTGAAGCCCCCGCCGAGGCTGAAGGTGAGCCAGTGGGCGGATGAATACCGCTTTCTAAGCAGCGAAGCCAGCGCAGAACCTGGCAAATGGCACACCGACCGCGCCCCGTATCAGCGGGAAATGATGGATGCAGTGAACGACCCTCGCACCGAGATGGTGGTCATCATGTCATCGGCGCAGGTGGGAAAAACGGAGATTATTAACAATATCATCGGCTACAACGTCCATCTCGACCCGTCGCCGATTCTACTGTTACAGCCGACGCTTGAGATGGCGGAAGCATGGAGCAAAGACCGCTTTGCGCCCATGCTGCGTGACACATACGTTTTGAAAGGATTGGTGAAAGACCCGCGCACTCGGGATTCTGACAACACGCTACTGCATAAACGCTTCCCTGGTGGCCACATCACGATGGCGGGTGCGAATTCGCCTGCATCACTGGCATCACGCCCGATTCGGCTGGTGTTGTGTGACGAAGTGGATCGCTATCCTGTGTCAGCTGGCACGGAAGGTGACCCCGTGAGCTTGGCAAATAAGCGCACCACGACCTTTTGGAATCGCAAGATTCTGCTGACTTCCACCCCCACCATTAAGGGGGCAAGTCGGATTGAATCGGCGTTTGAGCAAAGCGATCAGCGGCGGTTTTATGTGCCTTGCCCTCAGTGTGGTGAGAAGCAAACGCTGAAATGGCAGCAAGTCAAATGGGAGCAAGGCGACCCGAAAGACGGTGACGAAAAGCACAAGCCTGAAACGGCTGCCTATATCTGCGAGCATAACGGCTGCATCATCGGTGATGCGGACAAAGCCGACATGCTGCTGAAAGGCGAATGGATTGCCGAAGCCCCGTTTAACGGCGTGGTCGGCTTTCACCTCAACGAGCTTTACAG
>RGCY01000302.1 GCA_009918865.1 Actinomycetota bacterium | reverse complement strand
TCGATTTTTTGAACCTGATGCAGGTGTTCGACACGCAGAAAATCGCCTTCGTCTCGGTGACGCAGAATTTCGACACCGGCACTTCCATGGGCAAACTGATGCTCAACGTGCTGCTATCGTTTGCGCAGTTCGAACGCGAGATTACCGGCGAACGCATCCGCGACAAGATTGCTTCTTCCAAGCGCAAAGGCATGTGGATGGGTGGTCCTCCGCCGCTCGGCTACGATGTCAAAGATCGTAAGCTGGTAGTGAACGAAGAAGAGGCGGCGATCGTCAGGCTGATCTTCGACACCTTTATCATGAAACGCTCGATGAAGCTGCTGGTGGTGGAACTAAAACGGCTCGGGATCAAAAGCAAGTTCCGCATTACGACCACGGGCAGCCACCCTCTATAAAATCCTGCACAACCGCCTGTATCTGGGTAAGATCATACACAAAGATCAAGTGCACGAAGGTCTGCACGATGCGATCATTACGCAGGAGGCGTGGGATACGGTGCATACCGTCCTGCAAATCAGTCCACACGTACGCGGCAATGCCACGAAGCGGAAAATACCGTCCGTGCTGCTCGGTCTTTTGAAATGCGGCGGCTGCAACAGCAGCATGAGCCCCAAGCACACCAAGAAAAACGGCGGCAAGATTTACCGCTACTATGTGCCGAGCCTGCACATGAAAGGCAAATGCGAGGCTTGCCCGATCCGGCAGGTGTCCGCCCCCGAGATTGAAAACCTTGTGCTGGAGCAGCTTCACACCGTCTTCAACAGCCCCGAGCTGCTGATTCATGTGTGGAAGAGCGCCACCGCACAAGACCAATCCGTTACCGAGGCGTGCGTTCGGGAGTCGCTTGCCGACATCTTCGCGATTTGGCGCGAACTTTTCCCCGGGGAACAGCAACGGCTGCTGGAATTGATCCTGGAGCGCGTGGTGCTCAATGAAAATTCACTGGAAGTGCGCGTCCGCGCCGAAGGCTTGCACTCCCTGATACGGGAAGTGAACGCACTCAAATCAAACAACGGAGCAAGAAATGAGCGAACCACAATTGCGCGTGTCGGGTAACATTCTGTCCATCACGGTGCCTTTTGCCATGAAGCGTCACGGCGGGAAAAAATACATTCTGCTGCCCAAAAACATTGCCCTGCATAACCCCGACGCGAAGCCCGACGAAACCATGGTGAAGGCTTTAGCGCGCGCTTGGATGTGGCAAAAAGCCTTGGATAGCGGCAAATACGA
>RGCY01000301.1 GCA_009918865.1 Actinomycetota bacterium | reverse complement strand
ACTCCCAGCTCCGCCAATCAGCGTGTCAGCACCGCCGGCACCGGTAATTGCATCGTCACCATCGCCAGCATTGATGGAATCTGCGCCCGTCCCGCCTGTGATCGTGTCGTTGCCCCCAGCCGTGGACACCTTTGACCCGGTAGTTCCTGCAACCGTTACGGAGTCTGCACCAGCGCCGCCCGTAATCACATGAGCTGCATTACCGGATGCCGTAATCGTGCTTCCAGCAGCAGAGGCCGTAATGGTGGCTGCAAAAGCGCCGTTCGCGGTGATTGACGTCGCAGTTGTGGTGTATGCGCCTGTGCTGATAGTCGTTGCAGCAGCCATTGTGACCGTAAACGTCTTCAGTCCTGCCGTCTCAGCCGTTGCTCCAAAGACTAGCGACGCGCCCCCACCGCTGAATTTCTCAACGCTACTAAGGTTAGCGAAAGAGTCAGTAGCAGCGATGTTTCCAGCAGTCACTGTGAGCAAATCGTCATTCCCAGCACCACCCACGATGGTGTCGAGCATGGCCTTATCTGCGAACAGGAGGCTAGAGTTGGAGTAAGTGAAGGTGTCGTTAAGCTCGCCACCGACCAGAGAATCTCCCTTAGCTGCAGAGCCGGTGATGGAGTTCGCAACCTTCGTCATGCCGAGAATCGTGATCGCTGAAGTGTTCGCACTAGCATCCACCGCGAGGGTACTGCCCGTGAACTTGGTTGCTACGTCTGTAGACGCCACCAACTTTGTGAAATCCAAAGAGGTAGCAGAAGACGAAACCTTAGCGCCGAGGGTGACGTTTGCTGACGTTGTGCCATCGCCCCCTTGGAGGGTGTAGGCCTGGCCGCTCAGCTGGCTTGCATCGATTTGTGCAACTGTCCCTGTCGTCACACGAATGTTCTCAATGCCAGCAAGGGTAACTTTACCAGTCGAGCCTGCGATCAGAAGTGTCCCTGTCCCTGCACCGTCAAGGACCAGAGTGTCTGCGGTACCGTCACCGAGGTTGATCGACACAGAGTTTCCGGAGTAGGTCGCGTCATCAAGCGTTACTGTGTCGTTTCCAGCACCGGACTCAACAGTGATGCTTCCTGCGCCGGTGTAGGTAAGTGCATCACCAGCTGAGCCAGTTTTAACAATCTGAGCTGCTGATGTCAGCGTCGTTGCAGTGACTTTACCCGTAACGGCAGACGCGTCAAACGTACCTGCAGTCAAGGTCACCCCTGAAAGATTGACAGCGCCCGAAGACTTAACTGTCAGTGATCCAGAGGAGCTAACATTAAA
>RGCY01000031.1 GCA_009918865.1 Actinomycetota bacterium | reverse complement strand
TGCCGCTGAAGAAGGTCGCAGTCTTGAGGTTGTTGACCTGCGCAGTATTTCGCCGCTTGATGTTGACACTCTCGTGGCTTCTGCAACGAAGACCGGACGCATGGTCGTCGTGCATGAAGCCAGTGTGTTTTGCGGTGTCGGCGCAGAGATTGCGGCACGCGTGATGGAAAAGTGTTTCTGGACGATGCAAGCGCCAGTGTTGCGAGTGGGCGGAATGCATGCGCCGTATCCGCCGGCACGAGTGGAGCACGCATTCCTACCTGATCTTGATCGCGTGCTTGAGGCAGTCGACCAGGCGATGGACTACTGACATGGGAGTGCAACGGTTCTTGCTTCCAGATGTTGGTGAAGGTCTTACTGAAGCCGAGATTTTGACTTGGCATGTGAAAGTTGGCGATGCAGTCAAGGTCAATGATGTCATCGTTGAAATTGAAACTGCGAAAGCCAGCGTTGAACTGCCATGTCCATTCGAAGGAACTGTGACGGCATTACTGGTGCCGGAAGGCAAAGTGGTGCCGGTTGGAACAGCCATCATTGAAGTGGATGTAGCTGGCATGGCAGATGCCGCACCGGCTTCACCAGCAACAACCCCGAGTGCGCCACCGACTCCTACGACTCCTGCTGCGCCGGTCTCTGCACCGGCTGCATCGTCGGCGGGAACCACCCCGGCGGCAGTCGCTGAACCTGCGGGTGTTCGTGAAGCGGTGCTCGTGGGGTACGGAGTAGCGGGGAGTTCCACTAAGCGCCGCGCGAAAGTTGCTCCCCGTCGTGCTGGCACAGCGCGAGCCGCAGGTGTTGCAACACAAGTGTTTTCAACTGGCGCACAGGTGATTGCTCGCTGCAAACCACCAGTGCGTGCACTTGCAAAGCAGCATGGCGTTGACCTGCGCATGGTTCAGCCAAGTGGACGCCACGGTGACATCACTCGCGACGATGTGATGCGCGCAGCCAGTGGTGTGCAATCAGCGGCACCTGCAGCGACGCCTGCTTTTGTGCCCACGATTGTCGGCACTCCACGCGAACGCATACCCGTGCGTGGGGTCGTTCGGTCCATGGCGCAGGCCATGATGCAGAGTGTTTCGACGGCACCGCATGTGACGTGTTGGCTTGAAGTTGATGTCACTGCATCGACTTCTCTCATCGCGAAACTTCGCCAGGACTCGGCGTTTGAAGGTTCCCGAGTGACCTTGCTGACGTTGGCAGCACTCGCTGTTGTCAAAGCATGTGCTGAACACCCACGCTTGAACTCGGCATGGGTTGAAGGCCCTGAAGGCGCCGAGATTGTTGTGCATGGGCATGTGGGTTTGGGCATTGCTGTGGCTGGCGGCAAGGGATTGGTTGTGCCGGTTGTAGCGGAGGCCGAGACCCTCTCTGCACCTTCGTTGGCATCGGCTTTAACTGGCTTGGTTGAACGCGCACGCAGTGGTAGCACTGCGCCTGCTGAAATGCTCGGTGGCACTGTGACGATTACCAACATTGGTGCGCTTGGCATGGATGGTGGAACGCCAATTCTGGTGCCGGGTCAAGCAGGAATCCTTGCTCTTGGGCGAACCGTGCGTAAACCGTGGGTCGTGAAGGATGAAAGTGGCGAGAGGGTTGACGTGCGTGACATCGCAACTCTTGCCTTGTCATTCGACCACCGCATTATGGATGGCGAGGCTGGTTCTAAGGCTTTGAAGTCAGTAGCGGACTTCTTGTCATCACCCACTGTGTGACGCAAGCCAACGAGCCTGCGCGTGTGAGGATTGAGCCATGAGCACCAAGGTCGCGTTGATACAACTCGCGGTCAACGGCAACGAGTCACGGGAAGAACGAGATGGGCGCGTCGCTTTGCTGCTCATGTCAGCAGTGGCTAACGGTGCGCAATTCGTGGTGCTTCCAGAATTATGGTCGATGGGCGCGTTCAATACCGAATATATGCGTACCAGCAGCAGCAGTTCGTTCGAATTTTTCAGACATAGTTTGTCCGGGTACGCGCTGGCATGCCGTGTGTGGTTGCACGCAGGAAGCGATGTCGAAATCGCAACTGATGGAAAGCGGTACAACACCTCCATCCTCGCAAATCCCGACGGTGATGTCGTCGCTACATACCGCAAGTTGCATCTCTGGGGTGGTGCAGAAGGCGAAGCGGGTGTGTTGAGTGCAGGCGATTCGCCGTTGATTCTCAACACACCACTTGGACGAACTGGCATTACGACCTGTTACGAACTTCGGTTCCCAGAGTTGTATCGAGCGCTGGTGGACAAAGGGGCGCAAACCTACCTAGTTGTTGCCGGATGGCCACAAGCGCGCATTGAGCATTGGCGCACATTGCTGCGTGCGCGCGCAATTGAGAACCAGGCGTGGGTTGTGGGTGTGAACTGTGTTGGCACACATGATGGAGTCACAATGGGCGGATATTCAACTGTTGTGAGTCCGCGTGGAGACGTTGTTGCTGAAGGTTCCGCTGACGGCGAAGAGATTGTGTACGCCGATATTGACCTAGATGCGGTGACGCAGTGGCGGTCGAAGTTCAACTGGCTCGGTGACCGTCGCTCCTACTGATGTGGTGACTGCGATGAGGAAGGTGCAGGTGTCACTTCGCCAATGCAGAGAGCCAAAGCAGCTGCGCGCTGAGACGCACGCTGCGCCGTGACGTCGCTGCTTCTAGGCTTGTGCACATGAATGCACGTGTTCGAGCCCCGGAACTCGTTGGCCGTCAAGGCTGGCTAAACACGGGTGGGCGTGCGCTGACGCTTACTGAACTTCGTGGAAAGTTCGTCATTCTTGATTTTTGGACCTTTTGCTGCATCAACTGTTTGCATGTGCTCGATGAACTTCGCCCCATTGAGCAGGAGTTTGCAGACTGCTTGGTCACCATCGGCGTGCATTCACCGAAGTTCGTTCATGAGGCTGACCATGCTGCTTTGGTCGCTGCAGTGGAGAGGTATGAAGTTCATCATCCCGTTTTGGATGATCCGGATTTGACCACATGGCAGTCCTACGCCGTGCGCGCGTGGCCAACCCTTGTGGTGATTGATCCAGAAGGCTATGTGGTGGGCCAATTCTCTGGGGAAGGTCATGGGCATGCAATCCACGCGTTACTGACGCAATTGGTCGCTGAGCACGAATCGAAAGGCACGTTGCATCGCGGCGAAGGTCCTTATGTGCCGCCAACTCCTGCGCAAACGGAATTGCGTTTTCCGTCAAAAGCTGTGCGATTGGAAGATGGCTCGTTCTTGGTTGCGGATGCGAAGAATCATCGACTTGCTCTGATGGATGCAACTGGTCAGCAGTTGCTGCGCAGCATCGGCGAGGGTCTCCGCGGGTTGGTTGATGGTGTGGCCAGCGTGGCGCGCTTTAGCGAACCGAACGGCATTGCACTGCTGCCGAATGACATTGCTGCGCAATGTGGGTACGACGTGGTTGTCGCAGACACGGTGAATCACTGCCTTCGTGGTGTGCACCTGGAATCGGGTGATGTGCGCACGGTGGCTGGCACTGGTGTGCAGTGGATGCAAGGCGATGCATTGCCAGACGATGGTGATGCGGTCACACCGTTGAGCAGCCCGTGGGATGTGGTGTGGTCTCCGAAGCATGCGAAAGTCATCGTGGCGATGGCAGGTATTCACCAATTGTGGTCATTTGACCCTGTGAATTCACGCGTGAGTGTGTTCGCCGGCACCACGAATGAGGGTTTGGTTGATGGTGAACTTGATAAGGCGTGGTTTGCACAAACCTCAGGTCTGGCCGTGGATGACGAAGGCACGATTTGGATGGCGGATTCTGAGACATCTTCGCTTCGTCATGTGCGCAATGGGGTTGTGACGACCGATGTTGGTCGAGGTCTGTTTGATTTCGGCTTGGTTGACGGGGATGCAGCGGATGCGCTTCTGCAACACCCACTCGGTGTTGCAGTGCTACCCGATGCATCAATCGCCATCGCCGACACTTACAACGGCGCAGTACGAAGGTTTGATCCCACGACGAAACTAGTCAGCACATTGGCAACGGGGTTAGCCGAGCCCAGCGGCATCGCAGTGGTGCCGGATGAACAGCGCGGCGCTGTGTTGTTGGTGGTTGAAAGTGCAGCGCATCAACTGACATTCATCGCACTACCTGAGCAGGCAACGCGCGTGGATGCTCGCGCTTATCGAACCCAGCGGCCGGCCACGGATGTGCGCGTCGGCGCCGGCACAGTGCGTGTGCCCTTTGAACCGCCGCCCGGGCAGAAACTTGATGATCGGTACGGACCAAGTACTCATTTGGTGGTTTCTTCGACTCCACCGGAGTTGCTCGAATCGGGCTCTGGTGCGGGTGAATCTTTGGTGCGTGGCGTGGTCTTTGCGAATCCGACAGCCACCGGTGTTACTCAAGGGGTGTTGCATGTTGCAGCGCGGGCGGCGTCGTGTGATGACCCCGATGCGCCTGGGGCAGCGGAGTTTCCAGCATGTCATGTGCACCAACAGGACTGGGGAGTTCCTGTGCGACTCGTGACGGATGGCTCGGGTGCAACCGAAGTGGTGCTACCACTTGCCGGTTTGTGAAGTCCGCAGCACCGCGTGAGTAGGCTTTCATCATTGGTCCAAAGTCAAGATTTGAGGCGCGCAACGATGGCAACACATGCAAAGAAAGCCACGAAAGCGAGCGCTTCTAGTTCGTTCACCGCTGCAGAGCGTGCGGCGATGCGTGAGGCCGCAGCCGAGCGAAAGGCCGCCGCGAAAGGGGCAGAAGCAGAGGCGGCGGTGCTTGCGAAAATCGCTCAGATGAATGACAGTGACCGAATCATCGCGGAAGGACTGCACGCTCTTGTGAAGAAGATGAACGCTGGTTTGACGTGCAAGACCTGGTATGGAATGCCGGCGTATCAACGGAATGAGAAAACCATCTTCTTCTTTCAAGATGCAGGCAAATTCAATACTCGTTACGCGACGCTCGGGTTTAGTGACAGCGCACAACTTGATGACGGGGCGATGTGGCCAGCGGCCTTTGCACTCACTAAGTGGACACCAGCGGTGGCAAAGCGTGTGCGTGAGTTAATCGAAAGAGCGCTCGGGTAAATTTCGGCGACCGCTTCGAATGAAAGGAAGCACCATGAAGTTCTTCATTGCTGTCATTGCTCAAGGTGATGAGCCGGCAAGCACGGATGAGATGACTGCCATCGACGCGTTTAATGATGGGCTTCGCGACAACGGTCACTGGGTCTATGCGATGGGTATCTACGGCCCGGAACGTTCGGTCGTCATCGATAACCGTGCTGGTGCAGGTCTTGTCACCGAAGGACCGCTAATCGATGCCCCAGAGCACATGGCTGGGTTCTGGATCATTGATGCCCCGAACGTTGAAACGGCTCGTCGACTTGCTTCCGACGGCTCCAAGGCCTGCAACCGCAAGGTGGAATTGCGACAGTTGCACGGGTAGGGGTTGGCTCGTTGGAAGATTTAGCGGCTCTGAACTTATTCACAGATTGCAAGCATCACGCCACTTTGTGCTGATTAGTCGCGTTGACTGAGTCACTTCGGTCTGGCGCAGCGGCTTTCGCCGCGGCAGAAGCAGCGGTGATGTGTGCGCGAAGAAACTCAGCCTCGTGGGGGCGTGACCGCACCGCGTGGGCATCTACTCGGTAAACCTCTTGCGTCATACAACTTGAGAGTTGTACACTGATGCGACATTGGCATATCGACGTCGGTTACGTCGAAGACTGGCTTCACAGCCTGGATTCACGGTCGAATAAGCAGGTAGTCGCGGCATTGGAACTACTTGCACAGTTCGGTCCGGCGTTGGGTCGACCATACGTTGACTCAATACACGGTTCCAAACACAAAAACATGAAGGAATTGAGACCAGGGTCATCAGGGCGTTCTGAGCTACGGGTCCTATTCGCCTTCGATGTCCAGAGACGAGCAATCCTTTTGGTCGCTGGCGACAAACAGGGGCAATGGGACGCGTGGTACCAGCGCAGTATCCCGATTGCGGACAGGAAGTTCGACGAACATCTTCGAAATACTGTGGAAGGAGTCTGACGTGGGAAAGACATTGCAAGAATATGTGAAAGAACGCCCCGTCAATCGCGCTGCGGTGGACGCAATCAAGAAGAAGATGCTCGCAGAAATTCGGACGTATCGGCTGAAGGAACTGCGTGAAGCACTCAGTTTGACTCAGGTAGAACTTGCGGCACGACTCGCTGTTAGTCAAAACCGTGTGTCACGGATTGAACACGGCGACATTGATAGGACTCAGGTGGACACGCTCAGGCGTTACGCGGAAGCGCTGGGTGGGACATTGCACATTGAAATCCTGTATGCCGGGGAACGTATTGAGATTGCCTAAGGAGACTGCGCGCGAGCGGGTGACGGGATCCGTCGCACGCTTTATCGCGTGCTCCTCCCGATTCCCGTCTTGATCAACTGCGCTCATGCAAATGGCCCAGGGGTTCAACCCTGGGCCATTGACATGAGCGGGTGACGGGAATCGAACCCGCGCCGTCAGCTTGGGAAGCTGAAGTTCTGCCATTGAACCACACCCGCACGCACAGTTTCACGGGCAAAAACTCCCGGATTCCGTGTCTGCCCGATGCTACCGCCCCACCCCGGTAGGGTCGCCATGTGCTTCTAAGTGACCGCGATATCCGCGCTGAAATTGATGCAGGCCGAGTCGTTCTTGAACCATACGACAACGGGATGATTCAACCGTCGAGTGTTGATGTGCGGCTTGATCGTTTCTTCCGCACATTTGAAAATCACCGCTACCCACACATCGACCCAGCGATTGAACAGTCAGACTTGACGCGATTGGTCGAAGTGGACCCTGCGGACTCCTTCGTTCTCCACCCGGGCGAGTTCGTGTTGGCCAGCACTTATGAAGTCATCACTCTTCCCGATGATGTCGCCGGACGACTTGAAGGAAAAAGCAGCCTTGGTCGGCTCGGATTGCTCACACACTCCACTGCCGGATTCATCGACCCCGGCTTTAGTGGACACGTCACACTTGAATTGTCAAATGTTGCGACGCTCCCCATCTTGTTGTACCCAGGAATGAAGATTGGCCAGTTGTGTTTGTTCCGGCTCAGCAGCGCTGCCGAGCATCCCTATGGCTCTGCCAAATACGGATCGCGCTACCAGGGGCAGCGCGGCCCAACTCAAAGTCGTTCCTGGCAGAACTTTCACCGCACCGACATCGCACCATGACCACACGAGCCGAGTGACACCGCGGACTGAAGTTGGCGCAGATGCAGCCTGACACTGGTGCTAACTCCACAGGTAGTGACGGTCGCGCGGCTTCTAAGCGCCGCGCTGAAGGCGGCTTTCGCGCAGACATCGAAGGTTTGCGCGCACTCGCAGTGCTTGGCGTAGTGCTGTTTCACGCACACATCCCGAGTTTCGGCGGCGGATTCGTTGGCGTTGATGTCTTCTACGTGATTTCCGGATTTCTCATCACTGGCTTGGTCATCAAGGAAATCGAAGCCAGCGGTCGGCTGTCACTCAAGGATTTCTGGGCACGACGCATGCGCAGATTGCTACCAGCCGCCGCCGTCGTGCTCGTTGCGACACTTGGCATGTCATTTCTCATTCTGGATGCGCTGTCATTTCGGCAAGTTGCACGCGATGTGCTGTCGGCTGCAACCTATGTTTCCAACTGGAACTTCGCCGCTCAGGCAGTTGACTATCTTGCAGCGGATGCCCCACCGAGCCCGGTCTTGCACTACTGGTCGCTGAGTGTTGAAGAACAGTTCTACATTCTTTGGCCACTGATGTTCGCAGCAATCGCTGCCTTCACTCTGCGCCGGCACATCACTGCGTTTCGGCGTCGGCAATGGGCTGCCGCAGTCTCAGTTGTTGGTTTGTTGTCACTCGCGGGCTCAGTGTGGCTTACGCAACACAATCAGCCGTATGCATTTTTCAGCACTCCGACTCGCGCTTGGCAACTCGCACTCGGGGCTGCGCTTGCGCTGAGTTCGCAGTTGTGGAGCCGGCAAAGCCGCCAGGTGCGATTGATGTTAGGTGTTGTGGGGCTTTCTGCCGTTGGTTTTGCTTTCGTGCAACTCAGTGATGCAGGAGGGCGAACGCCGTATCCAGGTTTGCTCGCGTTGATTCCCACATTCGGCGCTGCGGCGCTTATCGCATCAGGTATGCACGCAGATTCCCCGACGCTGGTTCAGCGGTTGTTGTCGGTGCGGCCACTGCGCTTTATCGGCAGAGTGTCGTATTCGTGGTATCTGTGGCACTGGCCACCGCTGGTGTTGGCGGCGGCCTATGTGGGTCACGCCATTTCAGCCCTGCAGAGTGTGGTCATTTCGATAGCAACACTTGTGCTTGCGTGGCTCACATATCGCTTCGTGGAAGATCCCATGAGACGCGCACCGCGGCTGGTCGCATCCGCGCGCACATCGCTGGGAATGGGCGTCGTTGCGACATCCGCTGTTGCAGCACTCGCACTTGTTGCACCTGCACTGGCAGGGGGAGTGGCGTTGGTGCAACCACCTCAAGGTGGATTCACACTGCCTAATCCAACTGCCTCATCAAGCTATGCACCTGGTGTCTACACGCTTGGGCCGCGTGAAGCACAACTTCAACGACCAGTTGTCTATAGCAATGGTTGCCATGTCGGTGCCTTGAGTGCACCAACACTGCTGCCGTGCGTGTTTGGCGACCCCAACGGGAAGAAGACAGTCCTACTTTTCGGCGACTCACATGCGGCACAGTGGTTCCCGGCTTTGAACAAAGCCACAAAGGCAAACAACTACCGCTTCATTTCATGGACACGAGCTGGGTGCCCGTGGTTTGCCTTGCCGGTTCAAAATATGAAGACATCTTTGACTTATCCAACGTGTGCCGCTTGGCAGAAAGAAGTGATGCGTCGAATCGCTCTGAATCCTCCCGATGTCATCTTCGTTGCGACAATTGAGCATGGGTACCGCGCTGATGTGGGAAAGAAGTTCTTGGACATTGACGCATCCCAGCCGTTAGTGACTCAAGCGATTCGAAAGACCCTGCCTTTGCTTGTGAAGTCGGGGGCGAAGATTGTTTTTCTGCGTGACACCCCACACATGGGTGTTGATGTTCCGCGCTGCGTGATGCGGAATCTGAAACAGCCAGAGCGCTGCGCCATGCCCCGCAATCTCGGATTTGCTGGCGGCGGCATTGATGCCGTGACTGCCACGAGCGTGGCAGGTGTGCAGGTGGCTGACTTCACCCCAACTTTATGCGGTCCGGCGCCACGGCCGTGCGATGTGGTGCGTCAAGGGATGGTGCTCTACCGAGACTCCAACCACATCACGGTCACATACTCGGAGTTGCTGGCGGGTTTGTTTCAGCCGTACCTGAAACCTTGACGCTCTCAAGTAAGAGTTGCGAAAGTTCCTTCGCTGGCAGGGCAACTGCATCTTCAGCATTGGCAGCATCATCAAGCATCACATTGCAGAAGGGGCATGCAACGACCACGGCATCCGCGCCGGTCTGTGCGGCTTGAGCGGCTCGTTCCGCGTTCACGCGCGTGCCGATGTTCTCTTCTTGCCACATCCGCGCGCCGCCAGCACCACAGCAGAATGATGTGGAGCGAGAGCGTTCCATTTCTCGCACCTGCAGACCAGGAATCGATGCCAGGAGTTCGCGTGGTGGTTCGTAAATCTCGTTGTGACGGCCTAGGTAGCACGGGTCGTGGAAAGTGACGGAACTTTCATTGCGAGCAACGGGCGTGAGTCGACCTTCAGACACAAGCCGCGCTAGCAAAACGCTGTGATGAACCACGTCGTAGTTCCCACCAAGTTGCGGATACTCGCGCCCAATCGTGTTCAAGCAGTGTGGGCAGGTGACGACAATGGCATGTGCTTTTGCCGAGTCGAGTGTTTCCAC
>RGCY01000004.1 GCA_009918865.1 Actinomycetota bacterium | reverse complement strand
GCGGAACTGACCAAGACCCGCACAGAACGCGTCCTGTATTTGACCCAAGAGCTCGCCGACGAAATGGCACGGCTGCCGATGCGGCAGTTACTGGCACCAGAAATGCCGCAGCCAATGTTGCGGTGATGAGGGCGATGACCCGGGAACGAACGGTGCGGACGGTCATGACGGCTCCTTTAAGCGGCAGATAAGGCCCGTGAAAACGCTTTCAGGATGACAATACACACCCTTAGACGTGTTTGTGCAAGCGGAAAGTGCCCTTTCAGGCAAAGGTCTCCGAGATTTCTCAGATGCTGGATGTGCAGCCGCCGCGACGTCTCCTCAGGCTGTGTCGCGGACAATCAAGCGAGTTGGCAGCACTACGGACTTTGGTCTTTCCCCATCAATCATGCGAATGACCATGGCCGCGGCTTTTGCACCGAGCCCTTGCACATCTTGTTCGATGGTCGTCAGTTGCTGCCGGCCAAGGCGCCCTGCGAACATGTTGTCGAATCCCACAACTGCGACATCTTCAGGGATGTTGCGACCCTGCTCTTCCAACACGGACATTGCACCGAGTGCCATCAAGTCGTTTGCGACGAATACGCCATCAATGCTCGGATTGCTTTCAATCAACGTGCGCATTGCTTGCTCGCCACCGACGTCTGTCCAATCTCCGTACGCGACGCGAGATTCGTCAAACCCAATACCGGATTCAGCAAGGGCCTTTCGATAGCCGTCCAGGCGTAAGCGCCCAGAACTTAACTGCTGATCCCCTGCGACTGTCGCAATCGCTTTGCACCCACGATCGATGAGGTGCTTTGTTGCTTGGTGTGCGCCACCGAAGTTGTCTGAATCAACATATGTGAGTTTTGAAGATTCTTCTGGCCGACCAACGACGACTAATGGCAGCCCCATGTCTTGCAGGAGATTCACAGTGTCGTCGTTGTGCAATTGGAAGAAAATGGCACCATCAACCTGCCCTGGTGCCAGCGATGCCACGACAGACGGATCTTCGACATCAAGTGGCCGCACCATGAGAAGTGCTTGGAAGTTTGCTTCCTGCAGCGCCTGGCTGATGCCGGTTGTGATTTGACCCCAGAAGGGGTCTGAGAACACGTTTAGGTTGCTATCAATGACCGCTGCGATGAGCCCGGTCTTGCCTGTGACGAGCGTGCGCGCCGCACGGTTTGGCGAGTAGCCGAGTTCGCTGATGGCCTCATTAACTCGCGTTACTCGCTCAGGGCTCACCCGTGGGTCACCGTTGAGCACGCGCGACACTGTTGCCGGACTAACACCAGCGGTTTCCGCGATGTCAGCCAAGGTGATTTTGGCGCGATTCATCAGGCTTCCTTTCAGGGAGCCCGTGAAGTCTAGGCGCGTACGCGACCGGCCTCAATGATGGACTTGTATGTGAAAGCGCTTGCTTTCAGAATCCGTTCCTGAGTGGTGAAATCCACGAAAACCAGCCCAAAGCGCTTCGCATATCCGAATGCCCACTCGAAGTTGTCGAGCAGTGACCATGCGAAGTAGGCCTTGACGGGCACACCAGAGGCAATCGCACGCTGCATCGACGCGATGTGGTCTGTGAGGTAAGCGACCCGACGGGTGTCGTGCACTTCGCCAGCGCTGTTCGGACCATCGTCATAGGCCGCGCCGTTTTCAGTCACCATGAGGTACGGAATTTCCGGCCAATCGTGGTGAATTCGCTCAAGCAGATTGCCAAGTCCATCCGGAGTCACAGGCCACTGCATATCCGTCATAGTTGGGTGCAAGTCTGCTGGCACGCTCAAATCGGCGTGCACGTCGAAAGGGAAGAATCCTTCGTCAGCGAGCGTCGGCGCATCAGGTTTTGCGGTGCCTACGAAACTGTCGCTGTAGTAGTTGATTCCAAGAAAGTCAGGTTCTGTCTTCAAAAGCTTTTCATCGCCGGACTGCACGACCGTGCTCAGGTGTTCACCGAAGGCCTTCTTCAGCACTTCCGGGTAGCCGCCGGTCGTGAACGCATCAATCCACCAGCGATTCAGTTGTGCATCGAGCAAGTCGCTGGCTTCAAATGCTTCTGCACTGGCATCGGCTGCAACGATGTAGTTCGTCATGTTCAATGTGATGCCAACCTGAAGTTGCGGATTGACATCTTTGAGTGCGCGAGTTGCCGCACCATGGGCAAGTGCAGTGTGATGAGCGGCAGCAATTGTCGCTGCGAGATCTTGACGACCAGGTGCATGAACACCCGAGCGATAGCCAAGCCACGTTGTGCACCATGGCTCATTCAGCGTGATCCATCGCGAGACGCGGTCTCCAAATGCTTCTGCACATGCTCGCGCATAAACCGCGAACGCGAAAACAGTGTCACGGTTAGCCCAACCGCCTGCATCTTCAAGTGGTTGCGGAAGATCCCAGTGGTAGAGCGTGATGACTGGTTCAATGTTTGCTGCGATGAGTGCGTTGATGAGACGGTTGTAGAAATCGAATCCTGCCTGATTGCGAGTTGCGTCTCCGTTGGGAAACAGCCGTGGCCACGCAATCGAGAATCGGTAGGAGTCAATGCCGATTTCGCGCATCAGCGCGATGTCTGATTCAAATCGGTGGTAGTGGTCGCACGCAACATCGCCGTTGTCACCGTTCTCGACCTTGCCAGGTGTCTTTGAAAACGTGTCCCAGATGCTGACTCCGCGCCCATCTTTCTGCGCTGCGCCCTCAATCTGGTACGCGGCAGTTGCTGCACCCCATCTGAAGTCGTTAGGGAATTCCATGGTCATCCCTTCACCGCTCCTTCCATGACGCCTGCGACGAGTCTGCGGCCAACAAAGATGAATAGCAACAGCAGCGGAGTTGTTCCGAGAAGTGCTGCACCCATGTTCGCGGCGTAGTCGACTGTGTAACTGTTGTTGAGTTGTGTGATTGCAACCTGAACCGTGAAGCGTTCAGGGTCGTTCAGAACGAGAGATGGCCAGAGGTAGTCGTTCCAAGTTCCCAAGAACGAAAACAGGCCGAGAACGAATGCGGCAGGCAAAACTGTGGGAACAACAATGCTGCGGTAGATGCGAAAAACGGAAGCACCATCAATTCTCGCTGCTTCTAACAACTCATTTGGCAACTGCGAATCGATGATTTGGCGCATCCAGAAAACCCCAAACGCGCCCACAATTGCAGGAACTACGAGCGCCTTGAAGTCGTTAATCCAGTTCAGCCAACTCATCACCATGTACATGAAGATGACCCCGAGTTGCGCCGGCAACATCATGGTTCCAATGATGAACAAAAGCATTCCTCGCTTGCCTGGCACTCGCAGCTTTGCAAGTGCAAATCCTGCGAGGGTTGAGAAGAAAACATTGCATAGGGCAATCACGGTGGACACGATTGCCGTATTCAGGATTGCATGCCAGAACGGGACTGCTTGCGTAATCGTGTTAACAACGTTTGGGAAGTTGCCACCTGGAGTCAACGATGGCGGAATCTTCGAGATTTCTTCGGAACCGTTTGAGGCAACAACGTACATCCAGTAGAACGGAAACACCGAGATGAATGTCATCAGTGTCAACGCAACATAAGTGAACGGTGAGACGCGTTTACTTATGCTGCGCCGCCTTGGCTTTGGCGACGCTGACTGCTGAGTCGTGGTTTCCATCTGTTCAAGGGTGGCGGTCACTTGGATTCCTCCCCAGCAATGCTGCGAGTAATCATGAAGTTGATGGCCGAGATGATCATCACAACGAGTGTTATGCCCACTCCAATTGCAGCGCCATAACCCAAACGCTGATTCATAAAGGCCTGCTTGTAAAGGTAGAGCGTCATCGTCAGGAATTGACTATTCGCTCCACCATCAAAACCGCCGCCATACGTCAGGGGTTCAACAAAGAGCCCCAAGCCACCAATCGTGCCCATGACGAGCATGAACGTGATGGTGTTCTTCATCTGGGGGATAGTCACGTAACGCACGGTTTGCCAGCGGCTTGCTCCATCCAGTGCAGCCGACTCATACAGTTCCTTTGGAATTGCAAGAATTGCAGCGAGAAAAATCAGAGAGTTGTAACCGAGCCAGCGCCAGTTGATCATTGTCGCGATTGCAAAGTGACTTGGAATCGTGCCGGCGACCCACTCAATTGGCTTGTGCCCGACATAGTGAAGCAGCACGTTGAAGATTCCAAAGTCACGACCGAAAAGTTGTTGGAAGACGATGGCCACAGCCAACACTGAAGTGATGTTCGGAATCATCAGCGCGGTGCGCCAGAACGTGCTGGCTCGTAGCCGCGCGTTTGCTAAGAGACTTGCCAAGCCGAAGGCAATGATCAGTTGCGGAACCGTGGAGATGAGCCAGATTGAGAATGTATTCCGTAGGGCAAGCCAGAAGTATGAATCTTTGAAAAGTTCACGGAAGTTGTCGAGACCAGCGAAAGCGTTAGTCAGAACCGAAAGCTGATGGTTTGTTATGAACTCGTAGTAAGTCTGGAAATCAGCGTTGAAAAATGCAAGAGCTGTGGTGAAGACGATGGGAATTGCGCCAAACAGCACGAAGTGGACGAAGAAGGGTGCAACATAGAACCCCAACGTTGTGTTGAATGTCTTGAAGTGCTTGGCACCACGCGGCACCCGACGTTTGCGCCGGGAAACTGCCGCATGATTTGGTTTGGGTTCCCTGAGTGATGCGAGCAAGCGCCTGACCGAATGTTGAATCGATGAGCCGATCTTTTGCTCCGGCGTAAATCGGCTTGAGCTTCATCGCGCTGCTGCTGTAAATCGCTCCCACAGGGGCGTTGTTGAAGAACGGATCCTTGTAATTCTTGATGGATGGCTGCGAATACATCTTGTAGGTCGTTGGGAAGAGCCCATACAACTGGAAAGTCTTCAGTTGCTGTGCTGGTGCGAGGTACCAACTGATGAAATCCCAGGCGGCCTTCGCGTTTTTCGCCTTCTTCGGAATGGTCAACATGCTGCCACCCATGTTGCCGCCGCCACCCGGGACTGCCGCAATATCCCACTTGCCCTTGGTGCCAGGCGCTTGCTGCTTGATGTAGTCGAGCATCCACGCGGGAGCGAGCACTGCTGCAAACGCGCCCTTGTTCATGGCCGCACCCCAGTCAGGGGAGAACTGATTGATTTTCGTGCCGATGCTGCCTGCGCACTTGTTGTTGCGCATGAAAGTGCAGCCAGCCTTTGCCGCGATGTCAAAGGCACGCTTGACGGTCGGATTCGTGCGGTAAATCGCAGCACGGGACTTTGCGTCGTAATACTTCTCAGTGCCTTGGTTGAGGACTGCTGCGAAGAGTGTTCCCGTGCTGTCCATAAACCCAACACCGGGAACTTTGTTTTGGAACTGCTTGCCAACCGTGATGAATTTCTCCCACGTCGGCCACAAGGCGGTGACTTCCTCGCGCTTCGTGGGGAAGCCAGCCTTTTTGAACAAGTCGGTTCGGTAGGCAACGGCCAGACCACCAACATCTGTGGGCAGGCCGATTTGTGCGCCGTTGAGTCCAGTGCCTTGTGCCCATCGAAATGGCAAGTAGTCGCCCGCGATTTTGTTAGCTCCAAGAGTGTTCAAGTTCGTGAACTGCGCGGCAATCATCGGCTGACGGAACTGACCCATGTAGGCCATTTCAACCGCAGCAACATCGGGCACTGCTCGTGAAGGCAGTGCGTAGAGCAGTTTGTTGTGCTCGTCGTCAAGGTTCATCTTCGTGATCTTGATGGTGACGTCTGGATGAGCCTTGCGGTACATGTCGACAATTTTCGGCTCGAATACATTGCCGTAGGACCACACTGTCAACGTCACATTGCTCGCCGCTTGAGCACCAACACCGGCACCAGCGACAGCGAGTCCCGTGGCCACAGCAACTGCTAGGCCAGTGCGGATACGTATGCCGAGCTTCATGGCGCTCCCTCAGATGAAATGTGTGGCGGCGTGGTCGTCATCGCGCGGCCGCGTTCGGACGAAAACTTGGGGTTGCCGACCGTCTGCGCTGTGGTTTACTTGGCCGCGTGAAATCGCTTTCACGTAGGATAGTGAAATCGCTTTCAACGCACAAGACGAACACTGCGCAACCAATCCAGCCGCAACTCGCGTCTGAAGTGGCAAAGAGCACGCTCGCCGGAGCGTGTTGAGGTGGCGCGATTCACATCGACTCACCCGATGAAAGGGCTGGCCATGAGAGCGCGCCGCAGCATGAGTCACCGCGTGATTCTGCCGCTCGCACTCTGCCTGTCGATTGTTGTTTTGTCTGAATTACCAACCCAAGCGCAGGCCCGATCGGAAAATCGCGCCCACATGCAACGCGCCGGGTTCACCCATACGGGTGGAAAGCCCACGCCCACCCCGGCGGCAAAGCCAGTACTAAAACTGCTGTGGAGTCAGGAATTCAACGGAAAAGCCGGCCGCACGAGCAGCATCGCCCGGGAAACCATCGCACCTGCGCGCGGACAGGTCTGGCAAGCCGAAATCACTGGTGCTGGAGGCGGAAATCGAGAGCGTCAGTTTTACACCGACGGAGTAGTCGAGTACACGAAGTCAGGCAAGGTTGCTCACTACGCAGTGGAACTCGATGGCAAGGGAAATCTCGCCATCAATGCTCGCCGGGTTGTGCCCAAGTCAGGCGCACGGCCAAGCAATGCGCCTGCTGGAACATGTTGGTACGGGCCTTGTGAATTTGTTAGTGGGCGCATAAACACGCGTGGCACGGTCGGATTTCAGTACGGATTGATTGAAGCGCGTATAAAGGTGCCGAATGCCTGGAATTCTTGGCCCGCGTTCTGGTTGCTTGGTGCGAACATTGGTGAAGTTGATTGGCCGGCATGCGGAGAAATTGACATCATGGAGGCGGCCGCTAACGGCGCGCGTTACTGGACTCACTTCGGCACATTGCACTCGTATCCGAGTGATGGGTTTGGCGTTGGCAGTGGTTCGCGTTATTTGGAGGACCTCTACACCAAGTACCACGTGTTTGGAATCCTTTGGGACAAGAGCAAAGTCCAATGGCGGCTCGATGGCAAACCGTTCTTCACCGCCACCAAAGCCGGGGTCACGCGCGGTGACTGGAAATTCCCGCGCAGTTGGCCTTTCGACCAGGAAATGTTCATGATTCTCAACGTGGCAATGGGTGGAACCCTTGGCGGCGATGCCAATGGTGATGTGGATCCTGATTCCATGGGCGGCACCATGCTCGTCGACTGGGTGAGGTATTCAAGTGTGAACGGCGTGGGCAAAGTGGTCAGGCACTCGTAGGTGGGCGGCAGAACAATGAGACGAGGCAAAGTGGTGTCAATGCGAACCCGGGTGGTGACCGCGATTTCAGTGTTGTTGGTTTCGGCCATCGGCATGCCAGCAACTGCTGAGTCTGAGTGGGCACCGAAGCCGCGCTGGAGTCAATTCAATGTTGAACCAGGTGATGGCATTTTCCAACAGAACCTGCGTGTTTTTGACAGTGCTGGTGCGCGAGCAACAGACGATGCCGGTCAACACAACAATGTGTATGTGCGCATTGGTGTGAACTCAGTCACGATTGCTTACAACTGTACGAAGAAGCAGGGGTATGACACGGCACCGGCCAGCGATTGCGCAAACAAGAAAGTCCAGTTCGCGATTGACACAAATGCGTTCGAATACAACGAAAAGACGAAAGCATTCACTCGCATCAAGCTCGCCCTTGACGGTTATGCGTACAAGGCAAACTTCAACGGTTTTCGTGGTGGAGTGCAAGACGTGGGCATGATCTACCGCAATGCAGTAGCGGATAACTCAGGTGTTGCGAGGCTTGAGATTCGCCTTGAAAATGCTGGCAATGCAGCCAACGGCAACGTCATCATGTCTGATGACTATGTTGGCGTGAGTGTGAGCAACTGTGACCGCACGGCGCAGAACAACACTTGTGACGATTCAGATGCCGCAGGAACCACCGACACTATCGGTCCGATGAACGTTCAGTTTGAAGAGGCCGGCTACTACCCACAAGTCAGCATGCTGAATCAAGACCAAACTCCGGCACTTCCCAACTGCGGTGGGCTGAGCTGGGCTAAAGACCAAACGTGGGGTTGGAGTGTCTACAAGCGTTCATGGTTCAGCGAATATGCATGTGTTTACACCAAGTCGTACCAAGTTGGCGATGTTGTCACCATCCCTTACCGCGTTCTCGACATTTGGGGTCAGCCCATGGCCAACCAGCCAGTGGACTTTGTCCATCCGTCCGGTGGAAACAACTGTGGAACTGTTGGCTGCAAGTGGGGGCCAGAGGTTTCACATAAGTACACCGATAAGAACGGCTATGTCACGTTCAGTGTGCAGAACTTGAACACTCCGAACGACGCCTGCACGAACCTGGGTTACAACGGTGACACGAAAGAAACGCACACGTGCGCGATTGGTATGGAGTTCAAGGCAACCACGGGAAAGCAACCGGAATCGCTGGACTTGTTTTGGCCGCAGTTTGTCAACACCACGGATATTCAATTGCGTTACGTGAATTCACATGTCATCACGCGTGGACTACGAACCACAAAGGCCCTGACTGACTACGTTTACGACGACTCAGGAAACAAGAATCCAGCGTTACCGTTGGCAACCAATGGGGCTGCCACTAATGCGGATTTCAGTGAGTCCACAGTCCGAGCCAGGCTTGACATCAAACCGCTCTACAACTCGAACCCAGACAAGTTGTGTTTTATTCAGATTGATCCCAAGAATCCGCAAAAAGTTCGCCGGCTACCGAGTTCATCACCCAAGCGACCGTTCTGCATGGAACGTGCAGTGCTCTATGCCCCTGATGTCACCGTCTCAGCGACTAACGGTGGAAAAGTTTTGAGAGTCTGCCCTTCGACAAATGGGTTGGCGGTGTGCAAAGCAGCGCGGCTACCACTCGCGGCGGACATTAAAGATGTCAGCCAAATGAAAGACAAAGAAGTGTTCGGCTTTCAATACCTGTCGGAACTTTTGTTCACTGCGACGCGACCTGGCCGAACCATCTTCACCATACATGTGGGTGGAGAGGATTACGACATCTACCAAAACTTCACAACCACTGCGAACAATGCTCGGTCGGTTGTGTCCGAAACCCCAAAGCAGAACGCGCTCGTCGGCACAGAGGCGACAACACGTTTTCAGGTCGTTGACAGATTTGGTAACGGCTACGCAAACGTCCCCGTAGTGCTATCACAAACCGGCGGCGAACTTGTTAGTGAAGCCAATGTCACGACTGACGCGAATGGATTTGTCACCGCGAGAGTACGACGTGGGTCCACGGCAACGCCCGGTGAACAGACAGTGACGGCCACGATTGCTGCCGACGGAACCAGCCAGATTGGTAACTCCGCTAATCCCGAATTTGGTCTTGCCGCATCGGTTACATCAGTGTCTGCATCAATGAATTGGTCAGATATTTACGCGACTGCAGCGCCGGCGATTCTGGGAGTAGCCAAAGTGGGCCAAGTCTTGAAGGCAACTCAAGGAGCGTGGACGAGCAATGGTTCTGTGGCTTTCGCCTACGCGTGGTCGACGTGTAAGGCAGCGAAATCGGCGGCGCTTTCAGGCGCTGCAAGCGTGCTAAGTGGGTGTACCCCGATTCGTGGGGCAACCAAAGCAACACTGACGATTCCTTCAACTCTCGCTGGTGCACTGATTGCGGTGAGGGTGACGGCAACAGCGCAAGGACAAAGCATTGATGCATCATCGTCGACGACTGCGAAGGTGAAGAAATGACAATCAAGCGGTTGCGACAACTCAGGAGTGTGTGGGTCATGCGCTCATGGTTTGCAATTTCTCTGGCATCGCTCATCGTCGTTGGTGGCGGGATTGTGTCCGCACCAGCATCCGATGCGGCAACGCCAGTTCCCACAGGTAATCCCTCTTTGCGTTTGGTGTCCCCAGTTCTCACGAATTCAAACTCCATCGACTACACATTCGTGCGCACAGATCCAGGGTTGGACGACAACAACTACGGCAAGGGCACGAAGATTCGTATGTTCTATGTCGGTGTGGGTAGCACGCTAACCCTCACTTATGAAGCGCGTGATAGCAAAGGCGCACTGATGAAGGATGCGACCGTATACCTGCTCGTCAACAAGTTTGCTTCCTGCTCAGCGACAAAGTGGATTACAACGAGTCTGGAAAGCGACTATGCCGGGCTCGACAGACCGAATCAGCAGCACATCGTGCGTGACTGGTGTGGTTTCGGAGATGGCGTTCCTGGCTGGGAAAACTTCTATGGAGGAGAAACATCAATTCCTGGTGTGACCGATGCCAATGGACGAGTCACGTGGACGCTCACTCATGACTACACCTACAACGACTGTTCCAACCCACCGTACGGGCAACTGCCATTGTGTCCGGAGCCAGCACCGTTGTCACTCACCACACCCAACTTTGACACCTGCACCGTTGCACTTGGGTGCATGCGCGGAATCATCACAGCATCGTTCAAGAAGCACCCACGCCCCTATGCAGAACGTGGAGTGGGTTGCTCACCGACGACCACGCCGTGCCCAAAAGGTGAAGAAGCGTTTGAAGACAAAGACCTCTTGTGGGTTGACATCGTGGACGACAGCATCGCCCCTGCCGACGACATCCAAACTGTTGCGCTAAGTGCCGGAGAGACGCCGGTGCGCGTGCAAGTGACCAACTTGCAGGGGCAGCCCAAGTCTGGGGTGAAGGTTAATTTCTCTCTGGCTTCTGGACCAGGTGATGCAGACATTGATCCGGTGGCAGGTAGTCGTAATTCCGATGGCACAGTCACGGAAACGACTGACGAGTCTGGCTGGGCAAGCGTCAATGCAATCGCCGATTATGAAGCGACCGGCATGCAAATCATCAACGCGCAGGTGCAAGGCGCGAACTCAGCCACGCGCACCGCAGTGCGTTGGCTCGTCGCTCCCACTGTGACGAGTTCGGCTGCGGTTACGGGCACCGCGAAGGTGGGGCAAAAGTTGGTAGCCGTGACTGGCGCTTGGACCGGCACATCTCCAAAGTTCGGTTATCAATGGTTTGCCTGCAAAGCAGCTGGAAAAGCAGGTCAAACTGTGCCTACTGGTTGTGCTGCCATTAAGGGAGCAACGAAGTCGGCGTTTGTCTTGACGAAAAGCCAAAAAGGACAGTTTGTGCGAGTGCGAGTGGTTGGAAGCAACGCTTTGGGTTCAGCGACATCAGTAAGCGCTGGAACGAACAAGGTTGGCTGACATGAAGAAGCGAATGGCACTGGCGACTGTGTGCGTGGGCGCTCTTGTGTGCGCCTTCGCATCATCTGCAGTTCAGGCTCGTTCTCTGCACAGTGCACAGGGCACGACTCCGACTGCGAAGGCCCCAAAGTTGAAGTTGCTTTGGAGCGAGGAATTCAACGGCAAAGCCGGCGTTCCTGACTCGGTGCAAACCGGCGACCGTGAATACAAGAAGCAGTACTTCTGGGCAACGGAAATCACTTTCACCCCGCCCAATCAGGAGCGCCAGGGTTACATCGATGGGCCTGTTGAGTACGGGACCAAGATGATTAATGGCAAGAAGAAGGGGTACGTGAAACACCGCGCAATTGAGCTTGATGGCAAAGGAAATCTCGCCATCAATGCTCGCCCTGTGCAGCCCGCACTCAAAGGCTTCTACCCGTCCACGCAAACCGACTTCTTTAGTTGTGAGCGCACGAGCCTGCCCGGAGGAACGTGCGAGTGGCTCAGCGGTCGGATGAGCACGAAGAATCAGCCCGGTCTGTTTCAAGGGGTCGGGTTCATGTACGGCAAACTTGAAGCACGCATCAAAGTTCCCGAGAACGATGGCACGTGGCCGGCGTTTTGGCTTTTGGGCGCAAACATTGACAAAGCTCCATGGCCTAAATGTGGGGAAATTGACATCATGGAGGCATCGGCTGTTCAACGCTCTGGCCAGGCGTTTGGTTCCTTGCACAGTTTTCCCAATGACGAGCACAACATCGACATCACAGCAAACACGCCTGCGGTTGAAAACTTCTACAGTGACTATCACACCTACGGAATCCTGTGGAAGAAAGACCGAATTGATTTTCAGTTTGACGGAAAGACCTACTTATCCGTCACGAAGGCGTTCATGACATCAGCAAACAATGCAATTCCGGGCAAGGGTCGCCGTGGTTGGCCGTTCAATCAAGAGTTCTTTCTCATCGTGAATCTCGCCATGGGAGGCATTCTCGGTGGTGACCCGGCTGACCCAGTGAACCCATTCATGGTCCCGGCCACAAACACCACCGGCGGCACGATGTTGATTGACTACATTCGTTACTACTCCGTTGACGGTGTCGGAAAGCTCATCCGTCACTGACACGCGCACCAACACTGACAGGAGACAAATCATGGCCACGGTCACCTTCACCCAGGCGACTCGCATCTATCCGGGGTCGACTGTGCCTGCGGTGAATGAGTTGGACTTGCACGTTAACGATGGCGAATTTCTTGTTTTTGTCGGGCCTTCGGGGTGCGGTAAGACCACGTCACTACGCATGCTTGCGGGTCTTGAAGACATTGACAACGGTTCCATCTGGATTGGTGAGCGCGACATCACGTACGTGGCTCCAAAAGATCGCGACATCGCGATGGTGTTTCAGAACTACGCGCTCTACCCACACATGACTGTTGCCGAGAACATGGGGTTTGCACTGAAGATTGCTGGAGTTAGGAAGTCAGACATTCAGGCGCGCGTGAAGGAAGCCGCAGCGATTCTGGATCTTGAGCCGTACCTTGCGCGCAAGCCCAAGGCGCTTAGCGGTGGGCAGCGTCAACGCGTCGCGATGGGGCGCGCAATTGTCCGCAATCCTCAGGTTTTCTTGATGGATGAGCCGCTCTCCAATCTTGATGCGAAACTGCGTGTGCAGACCCGTACGCAAATCGCGTCGCTTCAACGGCGGTTGGGCGTCACGACGGTGTATGTGACTCACGACCAAACCGAAGCGATGACGATGGGTGACCGCGTTGTTGTGATGAAAGATGGTTTCTTGCAACAAGCAGATACGCCGCAGAATCTTTACAAAAACCCGGCTAATGCATTTGTGGCCGGTTTTATCGGTTCGCCAGCGATGAACCTGGTGAATCTGCCGCTGGATTCTGAGGGCGCACGATTGGGAGACCACTCCATCCCATTGACGCGTGAGATTCTTGCTGCCGCGGCTGCGGATGGCGCAAAAACCGCAACCATCGGTGTGCGTCCAGAAGACTTGGTGTTTGCAGAGCAAGGGTTCGAACTCGAGTTGACCCTGGTGGAAATGCTTGGTTCCGATTCCTACATCTACGGCGATGTCACAGATGCCAGCGGTAAACCTCAGCAAATTACGGTGCGAGTTGATGCACAACAAACTCCGCAACGCGGTGAACGCGTGCGTCTAGCGCCACGACCAGGAAGTGTCTTTGCCTTCAGTAGCGAGACCGGTAACCGTTACTTCGGCTGATTTTCCGGCGATTTTTCACGTTACTCTTCCAATCCGCGCCGTTGCATTCTGATAGCACTGCGATGCAACGCAGTCGCGGATGCGACGCATTCCTTCGAGGATTTCGCCAAAAGATGTGGTTAAGGGTGATGCAGCGACGCGGATTGAGTCAGGCACGCGGTAGTCGGTGATGACGTTGTGCTGCACGCGCAAGGCATTGCAGATGATGTCCGCATCAGGGTGGCCAATGCGAATGTGACCGCCGCGCTGGTTCGCATCTCGTGGTGTCAACAGCTTGAATCCCAGCGGTGCGAGCCACTCGTCGAAGACGTCAATCATGAACGCAGTTGCCGTGGCGGCCTTCTGGGAAATGGCCGGCATTCCTGCCCTAGCGATGATGCTCAATGAAGCGTTGATGCTGCGCAAACCCACAATTGATGGGCTAGCAATCTGAAAACCACGGATGCCCTGCGCGCGCTCAAACTCAGCTCCCATAGCGAATTGATCAGCTTGTGCAAACCATCCTTGAATTGGCACTTGCAATGTTGGTTGCAGGCTTTTGCGAACGTATAGCCATGCCGGCGCTCCCGGGCCGCTGTTCAAGTACTTGTAAGTGCAGCCCACTGCTAAATCGACACCATCGGCGTCAAATGCAAGGGGCACTGACCCCACTGCGTGACTGGCATCCCACACGAGGAATGCCCCATAGTTGCGCACGAGTTCTGTGAGGCCAGGAACATCGTTGCGTGCACCGGAGCGATATTGCACAACTTGCAAGGAAACCAACGCCACATCATCTGCGAGCAATGGCGTCAACTGTGCTTCTGTTATCCGTTCATACTGGTCATCGTCTTGTTCATTGTCCAAAATCACTAACTCAAGATTGTGCTCACGCGCGATGCCCTGCAGGATGTAGCGGTCAGTTGGGAAGTTTGCGGCGTCAGTGATGATTCGTTGCCGATCGGGACGTGCGCGAACTGCTGCCGAGCAAAGTTGGTAGAAGTTCACCGAAGTGGTGTCGCATGCAAGCACCTGCCCAGCCGCAGCACCGAGCACCGTTGAGCCCAACACATCGCCGGTGCGCTGTGCTTCATCGACCCAGTGTTGCCAGCCAGAAACGAGTTCGTCGCCCCACTGCGCGAGCATCTCTGCAATCGCGGCAGGGGTGCTGACGGGAAGTCGACCGAGTGAATTTCCATCTAGATAACAGACGGACTCATCATTGATGACAAACTCACTGCGAAAGGACCGCAGTGAGTCGCGCTCATCAAGTTCCTGAGCACGAACTTCCCAAGATTGCGTCACCAGATGCGCACTCGTTCAGACGGGTCTAGCCATAGTTCATCGTTGCCCGTCACTTCGAAGGCATCATAAAAGGCATCGACATTGCGAACAATCGCATTGCAGCGGAACTCATTTGGCGAGTGTGGATCAATGGTGAGTCGCTGCAAGGCGGCCTCCGGGCGAATCTTGCAACGCCACACCTGAGCCCAGCCAAGGAAGAACCGCTGGTCGCCTGTGAGCCCATCAATCACCGGCGGCTCTTGCCCATTCAACGCAAGTTTGTAAGCCACATAAGCAATCGACAATCCGCCAAGGTCGCCGATGTTCTCCCCAAGAGTGAAGGCGCCATTCACTTTGTGACCGGGAGTCTCAGCCGGTTCAAGTGCGTTGTACTGCTCAATCAGCATCGCCGTGCGCTTTTCGAATTCGGTTCGATCTTCATCGGTCCACCAGTTGTTCAACCTGCCATCGCCGTCATAACGCGAACCTTGGTCATCAAATCCGTGACCAATTTCGTGACCGATGACTGCTCCGATGCCGCCATAGTTCACAGCGTCGTCGGCATCCACATCGAAGAAGGGTGGTTGCAAGATTGCAGCCGGGAACACAATCTCATTCATGCCTGGCATGTAATAGGCATTCACAGTCTGCGGAGTCATCAACCATTCAGTCCGGTCAACCGGCTGCCCCACTTTGGCGAGTTGGCGGGCTTGTTCAAACGCATCTGCCGCGCGCACATTCGCCATGAGGTCGGTGGCGCTGATGTCTAGCGTTGAGTAGTCACGCCACTTGTCAGGGTAACCAATCTTTGGTGTGAACTTTGAGAGTTTCTCCAATGCCCGCTGCCGCGTTTCTTCTCCCATCCACTCCAAGGTGGAGATTTGCTTGCGGTAGGCCTCAACAAGATTCGCCACAAGTTCCTGCATGCGCGTCTTCGCCGCTGGTGGAAAGTGTGCGGCCACGTACAACTCTCCGGCCGCTTCACCCAACACACTCTCAACCAGCGCGACGCCGCGCTTCCAGCGGTCTTTGATTTCTTGTGCCCCGGTCAAGGTGCGACCGTAGAAGTCAAAACTCTCTTGCACAAAAGCATCGCTGAGGTAGGAACTTGCAGACTGCACGATGTTCCATGAGAGCCAGTCGCGCAAAGTTTGAATGTCCGTCTGGCTAAGAACGTCGCCCATTGCTTCGAAGAAGTCTGGCTGTCGCACAATCACGGTTCCCACAGCCGACGTGGGAATTTGAGCGCTATCGCGCCATGTGTCGGCATCAAATGCGCCGAGCATGGTGCGGAATTCATCCCAGCTGCGCTTGTTAAATGTCAAGATTGCGTCGCGGTTGCGAACTTGATCCCAGTGCAGCGATGCCACGCGAGTTTCAAATTCCATGATGCGTGTGGCGGCTGCGTCAACATCAGCATGTTCCACGAGCTTCAAGGTGCGCGCAATGTGCTTCACATACTCGGTGCGAACATCAGCAAATGAATCTTCGCGGTAGTAACTCTCATCCGGCAAGCCGATGCCACCTTGAGTCAGGTAGACGATGTTTGAGTCCGGATCATCTTTGTCTGTGGTCACCCATGAGCCAAATAGCCCAGACACACCACGATGCTCCAATGCGCCCAGCGTCGTCACGAACGACTCTAAGTTGTTGACAGCCGCAGCAGCCTGCAAGTCGCCAGCGATGGGCTGCCACCCAAGCTGTTCAATGCCTTCGGTGTCCATGAAACTGCGGTAGAGATCACCAATCTTGCGCTCGTTAGAACCCACCGCAGCATTGGATGCCATTGCTGCTTCGACGATGTCGCGAATCGCAATCTCAGAGTTGTCGCGAAGTGCATAGAACGCGCCATCCACCGCCCGGTCAGCCGGAATTTCTGTCGACTCAATCCAGCCACCGTTGAGGTGACGGTAGAGGTCATCTTGCGGACGAACGTTGGTTGCAACGTGCGTGAGGTCAATTCCGCTCTTCATGATGCTCCTTAAGACGTGAGTCCATCAGCGCAGGTGGCTAAAGGTCTTTGCTGAGGGTCGCAAACTACCGCCCGGTGCAGCATTCGTGCCATGCCGCACCGCTGGTCAGCGTAGGCTCGCCGGTTGTGGCAGTGGCTATCCCGGAAGGGTTGAAGACAACCTTTCGTTCCCTGTCACACCGCAACTACCGCTTATTCTGGCTGGGTTCCTTGGTGTCAAACACCGGAAGTTGGGTGCAACGTGTGGCCCAAGACTGGCTCGTGCTGGATCTCACAAACTCCTCAGCAACCGCGCTCGGCATTGTGAGCGCGTTGCAATTTGGTCCTTCATTGGCATTGAGTGTGATTGGCGGCGCAGTTGCTGATCGCATTGACAGGCGCAAAGTTCTGTTCTTGACCAATCTCGTCGGTGGGCTTTTGAGTCTTGTGCTTGGGCTGCTGGTGGTGCGTGGGTCTGTGCAGTTGTGGCATGTGTACGCCACATCGCTGCTGGCCGGGTGCGTGTGGGCTTTTGATGTGCCATCGCGACAGTCTTTTGTGAGCGAACTTGTGGGCCGGGAAGACCTACCTAATGCAGTTGGCCTCAATGCAACGAACTTCAACCTGGGCCGGCTGGTGGGACCTGCGGTGTCGGGTCTCCTGATCACTGCCTACGGCACGGGACCTTCCTTCATTGTGAATGCGGCTTCGTTTTTGTTCGTGCTTGCATCTTTGCTGCTCATTGATTCCAAACGGCTGCATCGCACAGAACATGAGCCTGAGCAAGACGAGCGCTTATGGCCGCGGACAAAGGCCGGTTTTGCATATGTGCGCACCAAGCGAGAGTTACGCGGCCTATTCGTGATGGTTGCCGTGATGGGCACGCTCGGCATGAATTTTCCGTTGTGGATGGCGTTGATGTCGCGCCTTGAATTCGGGCTAAATGCCGACTCCTTCGGATTTCTCGGAACAGCCATGGCAGTGGGTTCAGTGACCGGTGGCATTCTCGCCGCGCGTCGAACTCGGATGCCGAGTTTGCAACTAGTGCTTTTCTTGGCTCTGCTGTTTTCTGGAATCTTGTTCATCTCAGGGTTCGCGCCGACATATGCTGTTTATGCAGCCGTGTTGCCGTTGTGTGGAATTGCAAATCTGAGTGTGATGACGACAGCAAATGCGACAATGCAACTCACCGCCGACCCAGCGATGCGCGGTCGCGTTGCCGGTATCTATTTCATGGTCTTCACCGGTGGCACACCATTGGGCTCACCACTCATGGGGTTCATTGCTGAACATCTCGGCACTCGAGTGTCGATTGGCTTCGGTGCGGTGAGTGTCTTCATCACTGCTGTGGCGCTGCGACGTTGGCGTGTAAGAGAGACCCCCGTAGTCGCCTGAACCGGTGCGAATGTGCGAGTACCGCGTAGCCTTGCGCCTGTGAACATCGACGAACGGCATGCAGACATGGCATTTGCTGCGCGTGGAATGTCGAGTCAGGAAATTGAGTACGGTCCGGTGCGCAAAGCCCTTGGGTCTCTGCCAGGAGTTTTCCTCGGATACGGGTTCATCACCGCGGCGTACCGTGGAGATTTGAGTCGCTCCGGATTCGATTTGTGGTTGACCTATGCGGCGATTGCGCTTGGTGTTTTCATTTTTCCGCGCAGCATGCGTTTCGCGATGACGGTGGTTGCGTGCGTGAGCCCCGTTGCAGTGGCTGTGAGTGTGTTGCGACATCACTCTGCGACCACGATTGTGGTGAGCGTTGCTGTCGGGTTGGCAGCGCTACTTGTGAGAGCCGGGATCAAATGGTTTCGCCCAGAGCCATTCGCTCCTGCCTGGCCGACGCAGTGACGGCGCCGCGTCGGGTTGCGTTCGTCACAACTACTCGTTGAGGCGGGGCGGACACCCGTGCCAGTTCTTGACACAACAGTTGACCCGGGCAGTGAACGTTCCCGGACGAATCGTGCTGCCCACGAAGCACTCATTGCCGAGTTGCGAACGCGGTTGCAGCGAGCGGCACTTGGTGGCTCTGAAAGTGCGCGAGCCAAACACGTTGCTCGTGGCAAGTTATTGACGCGTGATCGAGTGAATACCTTGCTTGATCCCGGCTCATCATTTCTTGAGTGCGCGCCGTTGGCTGCCGAAGAGATGTATGACGGACAGGCTCCAGCGGCTGGGGTCGTGGCCGGTGTTGGGCTCGTTGCTGGTCGACCAGTGATGGTGGTTGCCAACGACGCCACCGTTAAAGGTGGCACCTACTTCCCGATGACAGTAAAGAAGCACTTGCGTGCACAAGAAATCGCGCGCACGGACAAGTTGCCATGCATCTACCTTGTTGATTCTGGCGGTGCTCACCTGCCAAGCCAAGATGAAGTGTTTCCGGACCGCGAACACTTTGGCCGCATCTTCTTCAACCAGGCAGTCATGTCGAGTGAAGGCATCCCACAACTCAGTGCAGTGCTTGGTTCCTGCACCGCGGGTGGCGCGTATGTGCCGGCGATGAGTGACCAAGCGGTGATTGTGCGCGGACAAGGAACAATTTTTCTTGGCGGACCGCCACTGGTGAAAGCGGCTACGGGTGAAGTTGTCAGTGCCGAGGAACTCGGTGGCGGCGATGTGCACGCACGCGTGTCAGGCGTGACCGACCATCTGGCAGTTGATGACGCTGATGCTTTGCGAATGTTGAGAGACATCGTGGGAACCCTGCCGGGTCGTCCGGCACGTGTGTGGAATGTTCGTGAAGCAGTCGCACCTGCTTACGACATTGATGGATTACTGGATGCGGTTCCGGCCGATCTGCGCACCGCATATGACGTGCGCGAAGTGATTGCGCGTCTTGTGGACGGTAGCGAATTCCTGGAATTCAAAGCCGAATGGGGTGACACCTTGGTCTGCGGCTGGGCACACATTGAAGGGCATCCAGTCGGCATCATCGCCAACAACGGTGTGCTGTTCAGCGAGTCTGCTCTCAAGGGTGCGCACTTCATTCAGTTGTGCGATCAGCGTGGGATTGCGTTGGTGTTCCTGCAGAACATTTCGGGATTCATGGTGGGGCGCGATTATGAAGCCGGCGGCATTGCTAAGCACGGCGCAAAAATGGTGACAGCGGTTGCAACCGCCCGGGTGCCGAAATTCACCGTGGTCATCGGCGGTTCATTTGGTGCCGGGAACTACTCGATGTGCGGACGCGCCTACAGCCCACGATTCATGTGGATGTGGCCAAATGCTCGGATTTCGGTCATGGGGTCTGAACAGGCCGCTTCGGTGTTGGCAACAGTGCGTCGCGAGCAGAGAGAAGCCAGCGGTGAATCCTGGAGTGCAGAGGACGAAGCCGAGTTCAAAGCGCCAATCCGTGACCAATACGAAGCGCAGGGTTCACCGTGGTATTCAACCGCGCGGCTGTGGGATGACGGAGTAATTGATCCACGAGATACGCGCACAGTCCTGGCACTCGCACTCGACATTGCCTCAACAACACCAATGGCCGCACCGCGGCCCGGTGTGTTCAGGATGTGATGATGTTTTCTCGTGTCCTCATCGCCAACCGTGGCGAGATTGCGTGTCGCATCATGCGCACCTTGGATGCGATGGGCATCGAGTCAGTGCTTGTGCATAGCGCTCGAGATCGAGCGATGGCCTACGTGCGTGAGCATCCACGCGCGGTGCAACTTCCTGACAGCGACCGCACCGGTGGCTACCTTGATGTGGCAGCAATTGTGTCGATTGCGGTTACGCAGGGTTGTGATGCACTTCATCCAGGGTATGGGTTTCTCTCCGAAAACCCGGAACTTGTCCGCGCATGTGAGGCGGCCGGCATTGCCTTCATCGGTCCGCGTGCGGAGTCGATGGCGGCATTAGGAGATAAAGCCCAAGCCCGAGCAATTGCAGTGCGCGCCGGGGTTCCGGTGGTTCCAGGCACTGAAGATTTGGACGCTGGACGAGCACTGCCCTTGCCCATCTTGATAAAGCCGGTGGCTGGTGGTGGCGGTAAAGGCATGCACGTTGTGAACGAGATCGCCGAATTCGATGAATTGGCGGCGCGAGCGCGTCGCGAAGCCTCTGCGTCGTTCGGCGATGACCGCCTACTGTTTGAAAAGTACTTGCCTCGTGCACGCCACATTGAAGTTCAGGTTGTGGGTCTGCCTGGCGGTGAGGTGATTGCGCTTGGCGATCGAGAATGCTCGCTGCAGCGACGGCATCAGAAAGTCATTGAAGAAGCGCCAGCACCGAATCTGCCAGATGCGATTCGCACCGCGATTCACGCTGCCGCTGAATCCGTTGTGCGAGAAGTGGGTTACATCAATGCCGGCACAGTTGAGTTCGTGGTGTCTTGCGACGACCCGGCTGAGTTCTATTTCCTTGAAGTGAACACGCGCTTGCAAGTTGAGCATCCGGTGACAGAAGCGGTCACTGGAATTGATTTGGTGCGTGTGCAAATAGACGTTGCTCATGCTCAGGCTCACCAACACAGCGCAAAAGAAGTTGCGGAGCTACTTCGCGAACGCAGAGATGCTGGTGCATGTGGACATGCGTGTGAGGCGCGGGTGTATTCCGAAAATCCGGCTGTGGGGTTCTTGCCGTCGGCTGGCCCAGTTCTCTTGGCTCAGTGGTCGACCAATGCAAGAGTTGACACCGGCTATCGCACCGGCGATGTTGTCAGTGCTGGGTATGACCCCATGATTGCCAAGGTCATCACCACTGGTCACGACCGCACAAGCGCACTCGCGTCCATGGACGCGGCGCTGGCCGAAAGTGCGGTACTGGGGATTTCGACAAACATCGCATTTTTACGTGCTCTCGTTCAAGACACTCAGGTGCAATCCGGACTTGCAGACACACGCTTCATTGACCGTGAAGCCGCAAGGCTTGCCGTTGCCGAACCTCTGCCATGGTGGTTGCCTGCTTTGGCTGCAGCCACGTGGGCGCAATTCGGTGCGGATAAGGCGGCTCGAGAGCACCGTGCACCTGTTTCTGCGTGGAGTCTGGGATGGCGTGTGACCGGTGACTCAGGAGTGAGTCGCTGGCAAGCAACATGCGATGCGGAGTTGATGACGTGTGATGTGAGTCGAGACTCTTCGAATCCACATCAGTGGCGAGTGCATCATGGTCATCACAATTTCGTCGTTGCACTCTCACATGCCGACACGGCGCTCACTTGCACAGTGCGCAATGAGCACGACGCATTTGAAGGAACTGTTTCAGTTTCCACACGGAGAACCGCCACCGCAGATGAGTTGTGGCTGGCTCACGACGGCCGTGCCTGGGCCATGCTCTCCGGCACCACCGTGACCGGCACCGAACACGCACACAGCAGCCCTCACGTGCGTAGCCCTATGCCTGGCACGGTGACAGCGGTGCTCGTTGAAGCCGGTGAGTCTGTGAGCGGCGGCCAACCACTCGTAGTGTTAGAGGCAATGAAGATGGAGCATCAAGTTGTGGCACCACATGCTGGTGTCGTTGCCGAACTTGCATGTGCCGTTGGAGCACATGTGCGCTTGCGTGAGGTGCTAGCGATTGTGGAGCCCACATGACCACGCCATCGCTACCTACTGACGTCACGGTCTATGAAGTTGGACCACGCGATGGTTTGCAAAATGAACCGACTGTGATTGCAACGGAAGTCAAGCTTGAATTCATTCGCAGACTACTTGCTGCAGGTCTGCCCGCTGTTGAAGCGACAAGTTTTGTTCACCCAGATCGCGTGCCGCAACTTGCGGACGCAGATGACGTGGCTGCAGGTTTGACTTCGGAACTAAACGCCTACCGCATTCCTATGCTGGTCCCAAATGAGCGTGGTCTTGACCGGGCACTTGCCGCCGAGGTCAAAGAAGTAGCGGTGTTCCTCAGTGCCACAGAGTCATTCGCCCAAGCAAATTTGGGAACTGATCTGGCTGGACAACGTGCCATGGTGCAACCGGTGATTGCACGCGCCAAGGCCGCTGGATTACGTGTGCGTGGCTATGTCTCGATGTGCTGGGGGGACCCCTGGGAAGGCGATGTTGAACTGGGAGCAAGTATCGACATTGCCGCGTTTCTTCTCGAAGAAGGCGTTGATGAGGTGTCGCTCGGGGACACGATTGGGGTGGCCACTACCAAACAGGTTCGCGCACTGTTGTCATCGGCGCGGACCGCCGGCGTGCCGACGACGCGCACAGCCGTGCATTTCCATGACACTTATGGTCAAGCGACTGCAAATGTGCTGGCCGCACTTGATGAAGGAATCACAACCGTGGATGCTTCGGCGGGCGGTCTTGGTGGTTGCCCATTTGCGGTGAGTGCAACTGGCAACCTTGCCACGGAAGATCTCCTCTGGTGTCTGCATCGCCAAGGCGTCCGCACCGGAGTTGACCTTGATGCTGTCGTCGACACAACGGCATGGTTCGCTGCGACTACGGGCGTGACACCACAGTCACGCGCATTCACCGCACTTGTTCACAAGAGGGGACACTGATTCCATGGTTGACACGCGAATTTCTGAAGAGCAACAGGCATTGCGTGATGAAGTTGCTCGTTTCGCGCGCGAAGTTGTGGCACCTGTGTCTGCTCACCACGACGAAACCAAGACTTTCCCTTATTCCGTGGTTGAAGGCATGGCAGCAATGGGTTTATTCGGTCTGCCATTTCCGGAAGAGTTCGGTGGCATGGGCGGTGACTACCTCACCCTTTGTCTTGCGATTGAAGAACTTGCCCGTGTGGATCAGAGTGTGGCCATCACTTTGGAAGCAGCCGTATCACTCGGTGCGATGCCGGTCTATCGCTTCGGTTCACCAGAGCAAAAGCAGCGCTGGTTGCCGGAATTGGTCGCAGGCGCTCGCCTTGGTGCATTTGCTCTGACCGAAGCCGGTTCGGGCAGCGATGCAGGTGCGATGCGCACCAGTGCTGTGCGAGATGGCGATGGTTGGGTCATCAACGGCACGAAGGAGTTCATCACAAACTGCGGCACCAAAATCACAAGTGTCATAACTGTCTGCGCGGTCACCGGGCGTAAACCTGATGGCCGTCCCGAGTTCAGTTCATTCCTGGTTCCGTCTGACGCGCCAGGGTTGACCGTTGAACCGGCTTACTCCAAAGTCGGCTGGCATGCATCCGACACACATCCATTGACGTTCAAAGATGTTCGAGTGGGAGCAGACGCCATGCTTGGTGAGCAAGGTCGTG
>RGCY01000300.1 GCA_009918865.1 Actinomycetota bacterium | reverse complement strand
TGTGGCAATGTAACGGCACTGATGCACAGAAGTGGACTTTCGGAAAAGATGGAGGAGTTCGCTCGACACGAGGGTTCTGTCTAGACGCCAAAGATCGTGGCAGATCCAGTGGCACACCCATCCAAATCTGGCAGTGTCCAGGAGCGCCGGGTCAAAACCAGCAATGGGGCGGTCTGGCCTCGCAGATAGCAAATCCTGCACCGGCTCCGGCATTCACTGGTGTCATTGCAAAGGGTGGCGCAAATGTCCGCAACGCACCGAACACATCAGCGGGAATTGTTCGGGTTGCGGCAGCAGGCTCGACGGTGTCTATTGCTTGCCAGTTGCTCGGTCAGGCGGTTCCGACGGCTGGCACCACCTATGCCATCTGGAACAGGTTGACCGACGGCACCTTTGTCTGGGACGGCGGCTTGGCGAACACTGCAATCTTGACCTGGGACTCGCGCATACCCCGTTGCTGACGAGCCATTGGGCCGTAAAGCGTCGTGTGAATCTCTAGGTCGATGGGGTGCCCCGTGTGAATGCGCGGCCGTTCATATCCCTGTGGACGTCGACGCCGTACAGGGGGACATCAGTTTCGCGAGTCGATGCTGCAGTCATTAGGTGTTTGCGGATGTGGACGCACTCACCTCAGGCTCTGCTGCGGATGTGAACCACGCGCGTGCGTTGTGCAGTGAGGTGTTGGGCTAGCGCTGCATGCGTCTGCGTGCACCCAGTAGCACCGCACCAACTCCAAGCAGCAGCAGCAGGCGGTTCAGGTGCAGCTGGTAATCCGCCGGGCAGCGGGGTTTCGCCGTACTCCGGGATGATGCGCAACGCTGCGGCAGCCGCGCTGACTTCATCTGCGTTATCTGCTTTCGCTGCAGCCGAGTTCTTGATTTCTGAGCCCACCGAAAGTGACTGCATCGTGAAGTTCAGCGTCACGGACTGACCAACCTCAAGGGTTCCCAAATCGCACACGACGGGCGCAACAGTTGTGTCGCAGAAATCCGGAGCACTGACCACGGTTGCGTTGCTAAACGTGTCCGTCAGGACGACATTACGCGCTTCAAATGGGCCAACGCTGGTGACGGTCACCACGAATCGCGTTTGTGCTTGCGTAACAGGGTCTAGCGCGCGTTTGGTTATTGCCAATTCAGCAGGTCGAACGACCGAGATACTGGCGGAGTCGGTGTCATTTGAAGAGTCAGAATTGCTACCAGCATCTGCAGCCACAGTTGCCGTCAGCGTCAATTTCGCCGCATCGGCAGCTGTGTCCGT
>RGCY01000299.1 GCA_009918865.1 Actinomycetota bacterium | reverse complement strand
CGCCAGCATTGGCGACCTGAGCCAACGCAATGCGCTGAGCAAGGCCTTAACCTATATGGGCCTGAATGCCGGCGAAGCTTTGTTGGGCAAGCCGATTGATGTGGTGTTTATTGGTAGCTGCACCAACAGCCGCATGAGCGACCTGCGCCAAGCCGCAGACCTGATTAAAGGCCGCAAGGTGAGCGACAAAGTACGCGTGATGGTGGTGCCCGGCAGTGCGCCCATCAAAAAGCAAGCCGAGCGCGAAGGGCTACACGAGATTTTCTTGGCCGCAGGCGCAGAATGGCGCGAACCCGGTTGCAGTATGTGTATTGCCATGAATGGCGATGAACTGAGCGCTGGGCAATATGCCGTCAGCACCAGCAACCGCAACTTTGAAGGTCGCCAAGGTAAGGGCGGGCGCACCTTCCTCGCCTCGCCACTGACCGCCGTCGCCAGCGCCATCACTGGGGTAGTAACCGACGCTCGCACCCTCGCGTAAGACAAACTGGTTGGCAAATTGCCACGAAACTGGTCGTTGCCTTCGCCATAAAGAGTCATTAAGATAGACGCTGCACCACCGCAGCGTCTATTTTTTTATCTCATGCTCATCCCGCTCAACCCACTTTTAAGCACCCCTTTATATTTGCAAATTGTCGAGCATGTGTGTTTGCTAGTGCGTGGCGGCCAGTTGAATGTGGGCGACCGCCTGCCAAGTACCCGTGCATTGGCTGACCAACTGAGTGTGCATCGCAGCACCGTGATCAATGCCTACGACGAGTTGCGGACGCGGGGCCTGATCGACCCCAAAAGTCGCCTGCAAGCGGGCATGCGGCCGACGACCGGGCTAGCACAGGCATCGATGACACGCGCGAAGGCCTCGTCAACCTGGTGTGGCGTCTCCAGCTGGAACTGCAGGTTCACCCGCGCACTGCCAGACGGATGGCGCCAGTGTTCACCGGTTTCCATGACCGCCGCCTCAGTGTCGAAGCCAATGGAATATCCATCGGAACTCTCGTATTCGACATGCGGTGCCTGTTCTTCGCCTTCCGGAATATCCAGGCCGAGCAGCCGATAGAAGCCGATGCTGTGAGGCATGTCCTTCACGACAATGCCAATCGTATGAAGCTTGGGCTGGGCAAAACCCGTCATATTGTCATACCAGTTTTGTCAATAAATCAAATGGCAATGTAACAATCTGTCAAGAGATATGCCAACTGACTGGGAACGCCAGATACCCGGTGGGCCACCGCTTGCTCATTGGAACCTGTTCAGTAAGCAG
>RGCY01000298.1 GCA_009918865.1 Actinomycetota bacterium | reverse complement strand
CCCGCCGCCCGTCCGGGCGAATTCGCAGCGACCGCGCCCAAGGCCAAGCCGCCGGCATCGGTCCTTGCATCCGATATGACCGTGGTGGGCAACCTGCGCACCACCGGTGACATCGTGATCGAAGGCACGGTCGAAGGCGACATCCGCGCCCATCTGCTGACCGTCGGCGAAAGCGCCACGATCCGTGGCGAGGTCATCGCCGAGTTGCTCATCGATCTCCTGGATAATGCCTTCGTCGATAGCCTCACCAAACTCCACGCCAATTCACGCGCATATTCGCGCACTTGCTCGGCCGGCTTGTTGCCATACGGATATCGGCCTGTGTCACCGATGTAGACAAGATTTTCTTGTGGCATTAAGTCGATGAGAGCTCTCGCAACGGTCAATCCACCGAAACCGGAATCAAACATGCCAATTGGGCTGTCACTAGAAACTTTGTGGGACAGAGGCATCGCCATTGAGTTTATGTCATTGCAATAGCCTGCAAAGGTGCTTCTCGCGACTGTTCTCGCACTCACTGCAGCAGTGCTACATGCCTCGTGGAACATCTCTGTCAAGCAAAGCGGAGACAAACGAATTGCGCTGTGGGGTCAGTTTGCAATTGGTGGCGCACTTTCTGGTGCAGTGATCTTGACTTGGACATTGATATCTGGAGCACCACCTATTGCTTGGGGCTGGGCTGCTGTGAGCGGCGCAACACACGTGCCGTACATTCTGTTGCTTTCACGTGCATATGACCGCGGAGATTTCTCGATGTCGTACCCAATCGTGCGCGGTGGTGGCGCACTCGCAGCAGCGCTTGGTGGCGTACTGATATTGCACGACACAATTTCTTTTGTTTCAGCATTCGGAATCTTGTTGGTGGTTGCCGGTCTTCTCGTACTTGCCACCAGTGGTTCGTGGCATGTTGTTGGAGCAGCGCTCTCTGTCGCATCTTCAATCGCCGTGTATTCAGTTGTTGATGGTCACGGAACTCGCCAATCGAACGCAATTGGATACGCACTGGCTCTCAACGTCTGTGCAGCGGTGATCACATCGCTATGGATCGCTACAACACGACGCACCGAAATGATTCCTGCCATTAAGAACAACTGGAAACGATTTGGCTTGGCAGGCATCGCATCCACTGCTGCCTACACATTGATCATGATTGCGTACCAGCATGCCCCAGTTGGTTACGTCGCTGCACTTCGCGAATCAAGTGTTGCATTGGCTGCTTTTGCGGGCTGGAAAATGCTCGACGAGGGCGATCATCGCAGAC
>RGCY01000297.1 GCA_009918865.1 Actinomycetota bacterium | reverse complement strand
TCTCCAGACATCATCTATTCGCACCCTTTTGCGTCGCGGCAACTCGCGGTGGCCGTCTCGGATGCACTTGCTGTTCCGCTTGTGGCGGTGTGGCACGGAATGTATGACGACTTCGTTGGACACTGGGTGGGCAGCATTGACACTGCTGTCGCGGTCTCGCAGGGTGTCGCCGGATATCTCAGTGAACGGTGTCCGCCGCTAGCAGAGAAACTTGTTGTGATTCCAAATGGTGTTGATGATGTGTGGCAACGTCGCGATGCTCTCACCCGCGATGATGAATCTGTGCACATTGGTTTTGTCTGTCGTCTAGATGAAGATAAGCAATTCATTCTTGACGTATTTGCAGGTGCGGTCACCAACGAATCTCTATCACGCCGTGACGACATCGTTTGGCACATCATCGGCGACGGAGAGAAACGCAATTCACTAGCATCTGAATTTGAATCCGCGAGTGTGCCCACAAAGATTCAATGGCACGGGTGGTTGGAAACGCCGGCGATGATGGAAGTGATGGCGCAATGCGACCTGCTCATTGCCCCAGGGCGCTCGGCGTTGGAAGCGATGGCACTTGGTCGGGCAACAATTGCGGTTGGTAGCAAGCACTATGCAGGCATCGTGAGACCTGAGAACTGGGAAGCAGTTGCATCTACGAATTTCGGTGGCATCGGCGACCGGTTTGAATCTTATAAACATGGCACGCTCGCTCAAGATCTGCTTAGTCTGATTGACGATTCTCGTGCTCGCGATGCACTTGCCAGATTTGGAGCGGATTTGGTTGACACGCACTTCCGCGATGCGGTTTCGCAAGAACGCTTGCTGCACGTGCTATCGGCAGCTCTTGCTCGCGGCAAGCCCAGCATTGACAACATGCAAATTGCCTACGCCCAAGAGCGAGCGGTTGGACTGCGTCAGCGAGAAGACGCAATCTTGACTTATCGAAGGTATTCCCAAAGAGCACGCGAATCAGCAGTCAAGCACGAGGCGCAAGTTGCCCGGCTCAATGAAGGAATTGCTCGCCGGGATGCAAAACTCGAAGCAATCAAACGAAATCCTCTGTCCGTGATTGGCATGGCTATGGGCAAGTTGCTTCGTCGCGGCCGTTAGGGCAGCCGTTTCTGAGCTGTGTCGCGCACGATGAGATCAAGCGTCCAGGGACCATCACCGTCGGGGGGATTGAGTTCGCATTCCCACTGCGCTGAGGCTATGTGCGCGATGTCTACTGGGGTTTTCGCTACTCGCGGTGACTGACACAGCAGGCGAG
>RGCY01000296.1 GCA_009918865.1 Actinomycetota bacterium | reverse complement strand
AGATTGTACCAGGGATCGCTGCGTCCTTCTTCACCTGCAGCGTGTTGTCCATGCGGGAACTGTGCAGTGGTGCGGTCGTTGGCTGGCCGTACTTCAAGGTCCAACCTGTCGACCAAGAGGTTACGAATTTGATGGCGACACCAGTCGCCCTTTTCAGCGCACTTCTTATTCAGGGCGTTATGCAGGTCATGTCGAGCGCGAACAGTCAGACTTTGTTGGTCACGCCCGCGTTGGTTGTGCACGTGGTCGCCACCCTCTTCTACACGTGGCAAGCCTTTGCCCCATCACCGTGCGAGCTGCAGTGTTGCTGGCCACTCGCTAGAGCAGGCATCAACCCTCTGCACAGTGCCCTCTGGATGTCGTCCGTCAGCAGTCAAGTGATGACGCTGTACGGGTTGAGCCAGAGCCTGCAGTCTGCGCCGTCCACCACCACGCTAGTCGCGGTCACGGGCCAGCGGCGCGTGTGCTTTGCGTTGCTTTGCGTGTCGACCATGCTCATCTCTGGTGCCTTCGCTGACGGCTACCTCCGTGATGAGCGCGTGAGCATAGCCATGGCGTTTGTGAGCTTCGTCGCGTTCTACGCGCTGCTGTTTACGGGCATCTACCTTCCACTCGTCGACTGCTACTCACACGCGGTGCTCTCCGACAACCCCAGGCGCAAGAAGAGCGCCACGAGCTACCGCGCGGTCTGCGCCTATCTCGTCCTCGCGTGGCACAGCTTCCCGATCGTTTGGACAGCGAATGTTCTGGGTAAAGCGACGCGCACCCAGATCGAGATAGGCTACATCATTTGCGACGTCCTCGCGAAGTTTCTGCCGCCTTCGCTCTATTTGACAGTGGCCACGTCCAGAACCAGATAGTCCATCGCTTTACTTGAACGTGGCCACGTATACCGCGCACCGCGGCTCCGTAGAGAGCCACCGACAGCGACAACCTGGCGAGGTCGTTTTGTGTGTGTAACAAGAAGCACGATCTCTCGAACTATCCCCCAGGGAGGTGCCGTAGGGTTTCACACCTGTGCCTTAATTAGTTACGTGTGAAATTAAAGTTGAGGTCACATTTCAAGCGAATTAATTGCGGGAAACTCGATGTCGACAGTGCGAAGGTCGACTCCCTCGACTCCCCTCGATGTCGACTGCGATGATGTTGATGCTCCTGATGTTCTCGGTGCAAGGGAGTGTTTGCGCACTCATGAAAGTTCCATTTGTCACATCTGCCAGAGCCAATGCGCCTTCTACTATGAGCCGCGTGGATTCCAGCGCCTGGCCCATAAGATGCACGACGCCTGG
>RGCY01000295.1 GCA_009918865.1 Actinomycetota bacterium | reverse complement strand
GCGACGTTCGCGAGGGTCCTGCGACTTGCGCCCGTTTGGATTTCAACAGCTCAGGCGTCACAAGCAATTCCTGTTGCGCCAGGATTGTTCGATCTCGTCATCATTGATGAGGCGTCGCAGTGCACGCTCACGAACATTCTTCCCCTCTTGTTCCGTGCAAAGCGGATCGCGATTATCGGGGACCCGCATCAGTTGCCTGCGATTACGTCGATTTCGCAGTTGCAGGAAGAAGCGATCGCGCGCGAGCACGATGCGCTCGACCTTATTGATCGTTGGGGTCATTGCGAGGGTCGGGGTGCAAACGACATGTATGCGGTCGCCACGCGAGCACTTCCGCGGCGTAAGGCAGATGTCATCTACTTGCGTGAACACTTCAGGAGTCATCCGCAGATCATTGGATTTGCGAATCACTTCATTTATTCGGATGGTCTGCGATTGAAGCGCGAATCGCGTGATGTGCGTACCACTTCTATTAGTCCAGGTGTGCATGGTGTACCAGTAGTTGGTGCAGCGCAGCGGCAAGACGGCAGCTGGGTCAACCCGGCCGAGGCAGATGCTGTTATTGACTTGGTACAGCAACTCATTGGCAAGGGTGTGGGCTCGTCGCTTGGGATTGTGACGCCATTCAGGGCGCAAAAGGAACTGCTCGTTCAACGGCTGGCGGGTATCACTTCGGATGGGGAACGCATATTGGTCGACACCGCAAATGGCTTTCAGGGCGATGAGCGAGAGATCATTATTTTCAGCCCGGCAATTGGACCGGGTATGCCAACATCCACAGTGCGTTGGGCTGAAAATCCGCCAAATCTTGTCAACGTAGCGCTCACTCGGGCACGCGATGCGCTATTCGTGGTTTCGGACTTTGATTTCTGCGGCAAACAGAAGGGCATCTTCCGGAATCTCGCGGACTACTGCCGTCGGATTGAGCGTTTGCGAAAAAGTAGCATTGCAGAACTCGAGCTGTATTCCTGGATGGTCCTCGAGGGTTGGCAGCCCGAAGCACAGGCGCAGGTCGCGGACCACAAGGTGGACTTTCTCCTCGCAGCGCCAACCGGTCGTCGGATCGCGATCGAGATCGATGGCAAGCAGTTCCATGCGGGCGCGACACAGCGAGATCGGGCGATCGACGCGGCGCTTGCAGGGGCTGGTTTGACGGTGCTGCGCGTAAGTGGCAGAGAAGCACTCGAAACTCCCCAGACCGTCATCGAGAAGATTCGAAAGCTTATGGCAGCATGATTGAATGGAACATATTTTGCGCAGGATTGCTGTTTCTGCGCTGCGGGTGTGTA
>RGCY01000294.1 GCA_009918865.1 Actinomycetota bacterium | reverse complement strand
TGCCGCGACAACCCCGCGCTTGATCGCAACCGCAACGGCGTGCTGGATGTGCTGGATTGCCTGAACAACCCAAGCATCGATTGCGACAGCAACGGGCATATCGATCAGTACGAGTTGGTGGATGATCCGGGGCTTGACTGCAATGCCAATGGCCGGCTGGATAGTTGTGATGTTGCCGGGAAGAACAGTGATCGGGTGATTGTGTGGGGCAGTGGTTCTGGCTTCATGCAGTCTCCACCGCTCGCAACGTGCTCGCAGTTCGCGGTGGGTGGCGATAGCCAATACGGTTTCGCGCTGGCGCTCGACCAGAACGGCACGCTGTACTGTTGGGGGAGCTTCAGCTACATCCGCCCGCAAAGCCTCGGTGCATGCCGCGGAGTGGCTGCAGGCTTGAGGCACTGCGCCGCCATCGACTCCAACGGCCTCCTCAAGGTTTGGGGCGACAACTACTACGGCCAGTGCGGCACCGAGTCCGAGCGCTCAGGCGGTTACAGCGGCGATACCAACAGCAACCGCGGCGCGTACTGGACCAAGAACCTCGGCGATGTCGTACAGATCGCTGCGGGCTATGTACACACAGTCGCCCTGCGCTCAGATGGAAGTTGCGCTTCGTGGGGTGCGGATTGGTATGGCCAAGTATCGGCCACGAACACATGGCAAGGGATTCGCCATTTGTCGAGCGGCCTCTACCACAACACTGGCGTGCGGCTCGACGGAACCGTGATCTGTGCGGGCGCTGGTACCTATGACAGTGGGTCCTACGAGTATCGCGGCCAATCCAACCCTCCCTCCGATCTCAACGACGCGGTTCAGGCTGCGTGCGGCTATGTGCACACCCTAGCCCTTCGCAGCAACGGCGCCATTGTGGCCTGGGGTGCAGGCAAAACAACGCAGGTGACCAACAACGAATTCGGTCAATCAATCGTGCCCACCGACCTCGGCCCATGCGTCAGCGTTGCAGCCGGTTGGTACCACTCCGTCGCCCTGCAGTCCAACGGCATCGTGCGCGCGTGGGGCGCTGGCTCCATCGACACGCAGTCCAACACCAACTGGGGCCAGTCGATCGTGCCAAACGACATGGGCTCGGTCACCATGATCGCGGCGGGTGCCTACAACACCATGGCGTTCCGACCCGCATCGGACGCCAACAACAACAACCGCCCCGATGCGTGCGATCTTGCCGACAACCCCTCGCTTGATCGCGACGGCAACGGCGTGATCGACGCGCTGGACATCCGACGCAACCCCGCGCTGGACTGCAACCACAACGTGATCATCGACACCTACGAC
>RGCY01000293.1 GCA_009918865.1 Actinomycetota bacterium | reverse complement strand
GTGAACTGATTTTGCGCTCCGACTTGCCGTGGGCCATGACCACCGGCTACAACGGTATGCCCGAAGCCACAGCCAGGGCTTGGCGCAATGGCTGGTTCCATACCGGTGACGTCTTCCGCAAAGATGCACAGGACAACTATTTTTACGTCGATCGCGCCAAGGACGCGATCCGGCGTCGCGGAGAAAACATCTCGTCCTTGGAGGTCGAGCGCGAAGTGTTGGCTCACCCGGCGGTCCAGGAAGCAGGTGCCATCCCTGCCATTAACCCCGGGGGGGAAGATGATGTGATGATTGTGGTTGCACCCAAACCCGGTGTGGTCATCGACCCCGCTGAGTTGCTGCAGTTCCTGATTCCGCGCATGGCGCACTTCATGGTGCCGCGCTATGTGCGCATCGTGGCTTCGCTGCCCAAGACCCCGACCAACAAGATTCAGAAGGCAGAGTTGCGCAAGGAAGGCGTCACGGCGGATACCTGGGACCGCGACGCCGCAGGCATCGTCGTCAAGCGCGAGCGGCTGCGCAGCTGACACAACATGTTGTAGGCGGCGCCAGCTCACCCTGCCAGTTGCTTTTCCAGTGACTTGAGGTCAAAGTAGTCGCGCCATGCGATGATCTTGTCGCCTTGAAACTCCACCACCCCGGCATACGGGATACTGATTTGCCGACCGTTTTTGGTGTAGTTTTCAGTACCCTCTACAAACAGCATATTGTCCTTTTCAATCATGAGCGTCTGTTCGTAGTGAGGGTTGCTCATGCCTGCGCCAAATTTGGCCATGAACTCCAGCATGGCGGCCAGGCATCCAGGGAGTCCTTGTAAATCTGGCTCTTGGTTTTCATGCAGTGTCTCCTGTCATTTGTCGGGTTGATGAATCAGTCGGTCGGACCCGCAAGAAGGCTGTCGACCAGTGAGCGGTTGGTCTCAAGCACCATCTTGCGGCGTAACTGCAATGTTGGTGTCATCTCGGCGTCATGCACTGAGATTTCCGTCTCGAGCAGGGCGAAGCGGATGATGCTGGCATGTGGGCCGATCTCGCGGTTGACCCGGTCGATGTCATGCTGAATCAACGCGTGGACCGCGTCAACCCGGGTCAGATTGGCAAATCCGGTAACGACCAGTTTCTGTTCGCGCACATGACGCGCCACGGTCTCCTGCTCGATCAGCAGCAGGCAGATCAGTTGGGCTCGTTCATTGCCAACCACGATGGCATCGGCAATGTAGGGGCTGAGCTTGAGGCGTGATTCGATATCCGCCGGCGACACCTGCAACCCAGACGGCATGTCAATGGCATC
>RGCY01000292.1 GCA_009918865.1 Actinomycetota bacterium | reverse complement strand
GCCCGCGTTCGCACGCGGTGTGACTGCTGCTGGCGCCGATGCCATCCTGATTGGCTTGTGTTCAACTGACGGCTTGTACTTCGCGTCTGGGTCGCTCGGGATTCCCGGCGCAATGTTCACAGCCAGCCACAATCCGGCTCGCTACAACGGTGTGAAGTTGTGTCGCGCCTTCGCTGCTCCCGTCGGTAAGGAAACCGGTCTCGCGCGCATCACCGAGGTGCTCCAGCAGCCAAGGTCATCTGGCGCCGAAACTCCGGGTTCCGTCATCGAACGCGATGTGCTCGGCGACTATGTGGCTTTCCTACATTCTTGTGTGGATCTCACGAACATCCGACCGCTCAAAGTCGCGGTGGATGCAGGAAACGGCATGGGCGGATTGACAGTCCCAGCCGTTTTCCAAGGACTACCCGTGGACGTGTTGCCGCTCTATTTCGAACTGGATGGCACCTTTCCCAACCACGAAGCGAACCCAATTGATCCAGAAAACCTTCGCGACCTGCAGGCTCTAGTGCGCAGCAGTGGCGCTGATGTCGGCTTGGCATTCGATGGCGATGCCGATCGCTGCTTCGCGGTTGATGAACGCGGCGAATTGATCGACCCGTCAACCATGACGGCGCTGATTGCACAACGTGAACTTGCTCGTCACCCCGGCTCGGCAATCATCTACAACCTGATTTCTTCGCGAGCAGTGCCCGAAGTTGTGAGTGAATCCGGTGGTGTTGGCGTGCGCAGCCGCGTCGGGCATTCCTTCATCAAGGCAGACATGGCCAAGCACGATGCAGTCTTTGGTGGCGAACACTCAGGGCACTTCTACTTCCGGGATTTCTGGAAGGCTGATTCGGGCATTCTTGCTGCGCTGCACTTGCTTGCTGCGCTGGGCGAGACCGAGCCTGGCACTGCACTGTCAGATGTCCTTGCGCCGTACATCCGCTGGCAACGCTCTGGTGAAATCAATTCCGAAGTCAAGGACACGCAGGAAACTCTCGCCATGCTCCGCCTGCAATATCAGCGTCAAGACGGTGTGACCTTGGATGAACTTGATGGGCTCACTGTCAGCGCCACTGATTGGTGGTTCAACGTGCGACCGAGCAACACCGAACCATTGTTGCGCTTGAACGTGGAAGCTCGTTCGGCGGAACTGCTATCGGAAGTGACCACGGCTGCGCTCAGCGTGATTCGACGTGACGCATGACCGGTTGGCGTGACTTAGTCGTCGAAGGCGTGTTGGTGTGTCCGGCCGATCATGGGGCACTCATCGCACACGAATCTGACATCAGTTGCTCTCGGTGC
>RGCY01000291.1 GCA_009918865.1 Actinomycetota bacterium | reverse complement strand
ATGATGCCCAGTGGTCACAATTTGATGATCCACGGTATGCGGCATTGCCACCCGAACTGCGACCGACGACTGAATGCTTGAAAGATGTCGTTGCACGGATGCTTCCTTATTGGTACGACAGCATCGTGCCGGATCTTGCGACCGGGGCAACCGTGATGATTGCTGCACATGGAAACTCATTGCGCGCACTAGTGAAACACCTTGATGGTGTCAGCGACGCGGATATCGCGGAACTGAATATTCCCACGGGAATTCCCTTGGTGTATGAGTTGAACCAGAGTTTCAAACCAATCCACTCCGGCGGTCGTTACCTCGACCCGGAGGCTGCTGCCACAGCAGCAGCCGCTGTTGCAAATCAAGGCCGCTAGCGCTGAGGTGGATGCAGTAGCACACCTGTCATGACCTGGCGGTGCAGTAACTGGTTAGTTGCAGACAGCATCCGCGTCGATGGTCATTTCACCAAGCCGCCAACGATGCTCATCATCGCGAACCGGCCAGCCCAGTTCGCGTAATTGGCGAACGGCCGCGATGAAACGTTGACGTGGGCTAAAGACAGAGAGCGCGGCGTGCGCAGACCATGTCGCATCAAAATCGGCAAAGAACTGATGAATTGCGTGACCAGGGACGTTGCGGTGAATCAATGACTTGGGCAATCGCGTTGCCCACTTCGACGGTCTCTCAAGGGTTGATAATTGAGTCGAGACCGTGAAGGTCTGCGCAACAGGCAGTCTGTTCTCATCCGCACCGACTGCTAGCCATGTGGCAAGCCGGCCAACTTCATCGCAGGTGCCATCAATGAGCACACCGCCTGGCGCTAGCGCGCGTGCCATCAAGGTCCATGCCGGTTGAACTTCCGACTCGTCGTACTGCCTCAGCACATTCAGTGCGCGCAGCACATGCACGGCACGTCCGCCGGTGGGGATTTCAAAGCCGCCAACCACGAAAGATAAGCCCGAAACGCTGGCGCTCTGGGCTGCAGCAACTCGCTCGGGGTCGATTTCTACGCCGACAACGGTCACATCCGGCCGGACATGCTGGCGTAATCGGGAATGCCACTCCGCTGTGGTCCATGGTTCGCGGCCGTAACCCAGGTCAATACACAGCGGCGATTCCACGCTGCGCAGGTAGGAACACTGGGTGTGCAGAATCCAGCGATCAACTCGTCGCAACCGGTTCACACCAGTAGTGCCACGAGTTTTTGAGCCGATGTGACTCTTCGCGCGGTGACCGCCATCAGACAGGTTCGATGCTGGGGGTCGCGCCATAGCGACACCATAGAACTTAGATTTC
>RGCY01000030.1 GCA_009918865.1 Actinomycetota bacterium | reverse complement strand
CCTTCATGAGTTTGCGCGACAGCCACACCGAGCCCGGCTGGTACCAGGAGCCCAACATGCGCACGACGAAGTCCATCAACTTGGCATCGGGGCCGACCAGCACGCGGCGCTGGTTGCGTTCCACGGCCTTCAGGATTTGCAGCGCAGCACTCTCGGCGGTGGTGACGTTGAGCATTTTGTCAAAGCGCGAACGGGCGGCCTCGGCCTGACCGCCCGTGGCGCGCTCCATGCTCTCGTCCATCTTGGCGGTGCGAGCGATGTTGGTGCGGATGCCGCCCGGATGCACGCAGGTGGCGCTGACGCCGGACTTGGCCATGTCGAGTTCCTGGCGCAGGGCTTCTGTGAAACCACGCACCGCGAACTTGCTGCTGTTGTAGGTGCCCTGGGTGGGCGATGCCAGCAAGCCAAACAGGCTGGAGGTGTTGATGACATGGCCTTCACCAGCGCGCTTGAGGTGCGGCAGGAAAGCTTGCGTGCCCCAGACCACGCCCCAGAAATTGATGCCCATGATCCATTGGAAGTCTTCCGGCTTGACCGTCTCAACGAAGGCCCCCAGGGCCACACCAGCGTTGTTGAAGATCAGGTTGACCTTGCCATGATCGCGGGCGCTCTGGTCGGCCCAGGCCACCATGGCCTCGCGGTCGGCCACATTGACTTTGGCGGTGGTCACTTTCACGCCCAGCTTGCTGGCCATGGCGGCGGTTTCGGCCAGGCCCGTCTCGTTGACATCGCTCAGCGAGAGGTGGCAGCCGCGGCGCGCCAGCTCCAGCGCCAGGGTACGGCCCATGCCGGATGCGGCACCGGTGATGGCCGCGACTTTGTTCTTGAAGTCTTTCATGTCTTTCCTCGGTACGCACTCACAAGGTCGCCACGGCAGGCAGCCCCAAAAGGCCGCAGGGATGCGAAAATCTCTGGCTGGACACACCGAGTGCCGATCCACCACACCGTTCCACGGACCGTCGCATGGCTGCAGCACACAATGCACGCAGATTTTGACAACGGTCAATTTCAAAATGGTATTTGACAATGACCGTTTCCAAAAACCGGGTTAACCCTGAGCCGCCATCCAACCCGGGGAGCCCCGGGCGGCGCTACGGCGGGGTGGACTCCGACGAGCGCCAGCGCCAGCGCCACAGCCGCCTGATCGAGGCCGGCCTGGCCGTTTTCGGGGAGCACGGCTACCACTTGGCATCGGTTGCGGTGCTCGACATGTTTCCGATGACCGGGCATGTGGAGCTCTTAGGGGTGTTTCGCCCTGGCTCGCAGGACTGTTCGGGTGGCTGCGGCTAAGATATCTTGATGTCAAGATAAATTGCTGATGTGAGTTCTCGAACACATCCGTAGGGTCATGCCCCTAGGGCTCAGCCCACGAGCGGAGGCAGCATGAACCCGAATTCCTTCAACGCCCGGACCAACTGGGACTGCCACGGCGCGACGTATGAAATTTACCGACTTGCGGCACTTCCGCAGGCATCTCGCTTGCCCTTCAGCCTGAAGGTGCTGCTTGAGAACCTGTTGCGCACCGAAGATGGCGCGAACATCACTGCTGAACACATTCGCGCGCTCGCTGATTGGGAGCCTGCGGCTGAACCGAGTGTTGACATTCAGTTCACCCCCGCTCGCGTGTTGATGCAGGACTTCACCGGCGTGCCATGTGTGGTGGACCTTGCGGCCATGCGTGAAGCGGTTGCGGCGCTCGGTGGTAACCCTGCGTCGGTGAATCCCTTGGCACCGGCGGAATTGGTGATTGACCACTCAGTCATCGCAGACCACTTCGGAACCGCGCAGGCTTATGACCTCAATGTTGGATTGGAATACCAACGAAACCTCGAGCGCTACCAATTCCTGCGCTGGGGGCAAACCGCATTTAGTGAATTCAAAGTTGTGCCGCCCGGCACAGGGATTGTGCACCAGGTGAACATTGAACACTTGGCACGAATCGTGATGGTGCGTGATGGTCGCGCATATCCAGACACAGTTGTGGGCACCGACTCACACACCACGATGGTTAACGGGCTTGGTGTGCTCGGTTGGGGGGTCGGCGGCATTGAAGCCGAAGCCGCGATGCTTGGCCAGCCGGTGTCCATGCTGATTCCGCGAGTTGTTGGTTTCAAACTCGGCGGCTCACTGCGCCCCGGCACCACTGCCACAGATCTTGTGCTCGTCATCACCGAAATGCTTCGCAAGCACGGTGTCGTCGGCAAGTTCGTTGAGTTCTATGGCGAGTCGGTTGCCGCAGTTTCTGCGGCCAATCGCGCAACCATCGGCAACATGAGCCCGGAATACGGCAGCACCTGCGCGATTTTCCCAATTGATGCTGTGACCTTGGACTACTTGCGCCTGACTGGCCGCAGTGATGAGCAGGTTGCGCTCGTTGAAGCGTATGCAAAGGAACAAGGTTTGTGGCATGACCCAGAACATGAGCCAGTGTTCTCTGAATTACTCGAACTTGACCTTGGCACAGTTGAGCCATCGTTAGCAGGACCCAAGCGGCCGCAAGACCGGGTGCCGCTTGCGCAGTCGCAACAACGTTTTGCCGCTGACATCAAGGGCTACATTGCTGATGGCGCCCATGCCGGTGACACCTACGCCACTGTCATGCCCGATGGCAGCACCGCCGAGTTTGGTCACGGTGCCGTAGTTGTCGCGGCCATCACTTCGTGCACCAACACATCCAATCCCTCTGTGATGATTGCTGCAGGTCTGCTTGCTCGCAATGCAGCAGCACGAGGTTTACGCAGTAAACCTTGGGTCAAGACCACGCTGGCCCCGGGTTCACGGGTGGTGATGGATTACTACCAACGCGCAGGGCTCGTTGAGCCTTTGAACTCACTTGGTTTCGATGTCGTTGGCTATGGCTGCACCACCTGCATCGGTAACTCTGGACCGCTACCTCAAGAAATCAGCGCTGCAGTGAATGAGCACGACCTCGCTGTAGCCTCGGTGCTTTCAGGTAACCGCAACTTTGAAGGTCGCATCAATCCAGATGTGAAGATGAACTACCTTGCGAGCCCGCCACTCGTTGTGGCGTATGCAATTGCAGGCACCATGAACATTGATCTTCAGAACGAACCGTTGGGCAGCGATGCACAGGGCAATCCCGTGTTCTTGCGAGATATCTGGCCGAGCAGTGAAGAAGTGGATGCGGTTGTGGCATCGGCTTTGGATCGAGAAACGTTTGTGCGTGAGTACGCGTCAGTGTTTGATGGTGATGAGCGTTGGCGCAGTCTGCCAACTCCGGCAGGGGAGACTTTCGCCTGGGATGTTGACTCAACGTATGTGCGTAAACCTGACTACTTCGCCGGGATGACCATGGAACCCACACCAGTCAGTGATATCGCTGGCGCGCGAGTCTTGGCATTCCTTGGCGACTCAGTGACCACAGACCACATTTCACCTGCAGGTTCCATCAAGGCAGATAGTCCTGCCGGTCGCTACTTGCAAGAGCATGGTGTGACGCCGAAAGACTTCAACTCATACGGCGCGCGTCGCGGTAACCATGAGGTGATGATTCGCGGCACATTTGCAAACATCCGACTACGCAACAAACTAACGCCTGAAATGACCGGTGGCGTGACGGTGAATCATCTCGATGGCAGCACCACCAGCATTTACGACGCAGCCCAGGCCTACGCCGCCGCAGCGGTGCCGTTGGTGGTGCTCGCAGGCAAGGAATATGGCAGTGGTTCATCGCGTGACTGGGCGGCGAAGGGCACCGCACTATTGGGCGTGAAAGCAGTCCTAGCTGAGTCGTATGAGCGCATCCACCGCAGCAACCTCATCGGCATGGGTGTGCTGCCGTTGCAGTTCTTGGAAGGTCAGACTGCCGAATCGTTGGGTCTGACTGGAACCGAGACCTTCGACATTTCAGGGGTGACTGTGCTCAATGAAGGCACCACGCCGCGCACTCTGACGGTGACTGCCACGCGTGCGGATGGAACCAGCCACACCTTTGAGGCGCGGCTGCGCATCGACACGCCGGGCGAAGCTGACTACTACCGCCATGGCGGCATCCTGCCCTTCGTGGCGCGTGGGCTAGTCCGCGCACGTTAGCGCGCTCGCCGGTCTCGGTGGGCGCACTTAGACTCAACCCTTATGGAGTCCTTCCCACTGCTGCGCGGCATTGAGGGACCGCAGGACCTGCGGCAGCTCTCGCGCAAGGAGTTGGATGACCTGGCGGCAGAAGTCCGTCGCTTCTTGGTGGAGAAGGTCTCACGTACCGGCGGTCACCTCGGTCCAAATCTGGGCGTCGTGGAACTGACCATCGCCCTTCACCGGGTGTTCAACTCGCCCACAGACGTGCTCATCTGGGACACCGGGCACCAGGCATATGTGCACAAGATGCTCACAGGACGGGCTGCCTCATTCGGCACTCTGCGGCAGGCCGGCGGATTGTCGGGTTACCCATCCCGCGCCGAAAGTTTGCACGACGTGGTCGAGAACAGCCATGCATCAACTGCACTGAGTTACGCGGACGGCATTGCCAAAGCATTCACGCTGCAAGGGCAACGCGGTCGTAGCGTGGTCGCAGTGGTGGGTGATGGTGCTCTCACTGGCGGAATGTCATGGGAGGCGCTGAACAACATTGCGATGCGCGAAGACTTGCCCCTGATTATCGTCGTCAACGATAACGAGCGTTCTTATTCGCCAACCATCGGCGGTCTTGCGCACCATCTCGCCACCTTGCGCACCACGTGGGGGTACGACGGATTTCTCAAGTGGGGCAAGGAAGTTCTCGAACGCACGCCCGTGGTGGGGCGCCCGGTGTTTGAAGCCTTGCATGGCATGAAAAAGGGCCTCAAGGACATGGTTGCGCCCCAAGGCATGTTTGAGGACCTTGGTCTGAAATATCTCGGACCGGTGGATGGTCACAACATCGATGAAGTTGAGCACCTCCTTCATCGCGCGAAGGCTTATGGCGGTCCGGTGATCGTTCACTGCATCACGGAAAAGGGTCGCGGCCATGGACCTGCTGAACAAGATGAAGCGGAGCGATTCCACGCCGTGTCGGTGGTCGACCCAGTCACCGGAGAACCTGTCGTGGCTCCAGTGCCAACCTGGACAGGCGTGTTCTCGGATGCGATGGTGAGCCTTGGTCGCAGTCGCGATGACATCGTTGCCATCACCGCAGCCATGCAGGGGCCAACCGGTTTGGATGCTTTCGCGCGCAAGTTCCCCGACCGCACATTCGATGTGGGCATCGCCGAACAGCACGCCACAACAAGTGCTGCCGGACTTGCGTACGCCGGGTTGCACCCGGTGGTGGCGATTTACTCAACCTTCCTGAATCGCGCTTTCGACCAAGTGTTGATGGATTGCGCGCTGCACAACGCCGGCGTCACTTTTGTGCTCGATCGCGCTGGTGTCACTGGTGATGATGGTGCGTCGCACCACGGGATGTGGGATTTAGCGCTCTTACAACCCGTGCCGGGCCTTCGTATCGCCGCGCCACGCGACGGTGAACAGTTGGTTGAACTCCTCAATGAAGCCGTTGCTGTGCACAACACTCCGACTGTGGTGCGCTTCCCTAAGGGGGCTGTGCCAGCTGCCATCCCAGCAACAATGCGAGTCGGTGGTGTGGATGTGTTGGTTGGCGCGCAACCCGATTCGGTGTTGATTGTCGGGGTTGGCGCGATGGCCGCGGTTGCTCTCGAGGCGGCGCAGGAACTACAAGCGCAGGGCATCGACACAATCGTCGTGGACCCACGTTGGGTCAAGCCCATTCCTGCTGAGCTTGTTGACATGTGCGCAACGGCTTCTCAAGTCGTTGTTGTCGAAGATGGTGTGCGCGACGGCGGCGTGGGAAGCGCACTCATGCACTCACTCGGCGACGCCCAGATTTCCACACCCGTGAGCCGCATTGGCTTGCCATCTGAATTTCTCGCGCATGGCAAACGCGCCGATGTGCTGTCTCATGCTGGGGTGACTGCGACTGCAGTCGCGAATGCAGTGCTGGCCGCACGCGCTGCTCGTTGACGAGTTTTCAAGTCGATTTCAAGAGCACATCTACCACCGATTCAGCGGTGGTAGTTAATTGTCTTCCTCAGCGAGACGCAGCGCTGGCAGCACTGACTTTCTCGGTTTCAGCCGTTGATGACTGCGCCGCCGAGTCTGAGTTCTCACCTGTGGCATCTACGGCCGGTGACTGCGTAGCGTCGGTAGCGTCGGTAGCGTCGGTGGCTTTCGCAGGCGTGGAGCCAGGGCGCAGGAACACAGTCATGACCACAGCCACGTAGGCAGCCCACGCGAACACCTGAAGCCAACTGGCTTTGTTGCTGAAACCGAGTAGCACCGAGTTGATCAAACCCAGGGGCGTGTCTTTGGCAAACGCGGACGAGAGACTGATGGCAGTTGCGTCATCACCTGGCAAGAAACCAACTTCTTGGAATTCGTGGATGGCATATGACAAGACTGCGCCAGCGACCACGATGAGGGCAGCGCCAGAGATTCGAAAGAAGGTGCTGAGGTTCAGCTTGATTGCGCCAAGCATGATGAGTCGGCCCAGGAGTACTGCGACTGCGAGCCCCAAGAGTGCGCCAACGGTGCCGGCGACTGCACTTTGACCTGCGGAGACGGATGTCCAAAGGAACAGTGCCGTCTCCACACCTTCCCGTGCGACAGCAACGAATGCCAATGCCGCGACAGAGCCAGTTCCTAGCGCTGCGGCGGTGTCCAACTTGCCTTGCAGTTCCCCACGCAAGTTGCGCGCTGTGCGGCGCATCCAAAAAATCATCCAGGTCACAAGTCCGACGGCCACGAGAGACATCGCGCCGGCGAAGATTTCAGCACTGCGCTCGCTGAGGTCTTCGGAGACCTGCTGCAAAACCGCGCCGACAGCCACACTCAACCCAATTGCCGCTCCCACACCTGTCCAAACCGAGCGCTTCAACTGAGCGCGGCCAGTTTTGGTGAGGTAGGCCAAGAGGATGCCGACGACAAGCGCCGCTTCGAGACCTTCGCGGAGACCGATGATGGCGTTGGAAAGCACGGGGATTGCTCCTTGGTTTAGCACCAACAGGGGAAATGTTGGTTAGGTAAACCTAACCTTACCTCATTGGTCACCGCCGTGCGTGCCGGGTGGCAATCATGAACGCTGAACGGGGTCACATGTCCGCATACCCTGATGCGCAGCGAGAGTGACGCCGCCGCGGTCTTCGAGTGCCGCCGAGTTCCGGACTACATCAAGGGGGGGCGTGCTCAGGCGTCAGGTCGCTCTGATGTGGAGCGGGTACGACGCCTTCTTGGCAGTGCAGTTCTTGCTCCTTCCGACTCGGCGCTGGCGTCAGCGTTTGCGTCGGTGCGCTTCACGCGCCTACCAGTTCCGAAGCGAGTCACTCTTGAGCCGCGACCCTGCGGGTGAGCCTTCTCAGGGCCACCTGGCTTCGCGGTATTTCGTTGCGCGTCAGTTTCCGGCACCGCCGGCATCTCACGCCACGCCGCTACCAACACCGGCACCACATGCGCCACTTGCCAATCGCGAGCACCGCCGTTGGTGAGCACACGAGTCACTGAGTCGGCATCGAGTTTCTGCGGCGGCTGCCAACACAGTCGCCGCAAGAGGTCTGGCTTGAGCAGATTCTCAACCGGAATGTTGAGGTCCTGTGACATCTGAGCCATTGCAGCGCGCGCAACCTCAAGTCGAGCCCACGCTGCTGGGTCTCGCTGGGCCCAACTTCGTGGTGCTGGTGGTGCGTCGTTGCTGTTGGCGGCGATAGGTAGGTCGTCTTCACTCGCCGCAGTCACGTTCTTGATGGCTCGCCACCATGTTCGCTGGTTGCGCCGCGCTCCGGTGGTTGCAAATTCCGGTAGCGCTTCAAGTTCATCAAATGTGCTCGGCATTGCTTGCGCAGCGGCGACAATCGCTGCATCAGGAAGGATGCGGCTGGGATGAACATCATGAATCCGCGCGATGGTGTCACGTTCATTCCACAATTCGCGCACAACGGCAAGTCCGCGACGACTTCGGATGCGGTGCAATCCTGAGGTGCGACGCCAGGGATCCGGTTTTGGAATCGCATCGGCCTTTGCCTGTGCAATCACATGCGCACATTCCTGTGCCGCAACTTCGGACTTACCTGCAACGTCTAACTCCACTCGCAAAGCGTCAGCAAGGTCAAGGAGTACTTCCACATCCAATGCGGCGTAAATCAACCACGAACGCCGCAGTGGTCGCGTGGACCAATCCACCGCCGAGTGTTCCTTTGCCAACGCGAATCCCAACACATCGGCCACAAGCGGTCCGAGCCCAACGCGTGGGCGACCGAGCAATCGAGCAGCGAGTTCGGTGTCGAAAAGGCCGGCATCTGGATGTAGACCCACTTCCTCTAGGCATGCCAGGTCTTGGCTCGCCGCATGCAACACCCACGGCACTCCAGCGAGTGCGTCATTGATTACTCGCAAATCCGGTTGCGCAACTGGATCGATGAGGAAGGTGCCAGAGCCGGCTCTGCGCAATTGAATGAGGTACGCCCGTTGCCCGTAGCGATGTCCGCTAGCACGTTCAGCATCCAGCGCGACCGGCCCAGTGCCTACCCGTAACGACTGAGCCGCCGCATGGAGGTCAGCGGTGGCGGTGATGACCGGGGGTAAACCTTCGCGCGGCTCAAGCAGGGGGGTAAGAGCAGGAGAGTCCGGTTCCGCGGTGGCGTCGGCGCCGATCGGGGAATCCGCGGCAGCCTCAGTCACAAGCCCTAAAGGTAATCGTCGATGGCCTTAGGTGATGAGCCCCGCGCGCAGGACACGCGCGACCATCGCAGCCCTGTCACCGGTGTTCAGTTTGTGACCGATGCGCGCGAGGTGGCTTTTTACTGTGAGTGCAGAAATGCCCAATTGTTGCCCAACTTCAGTGTTGCTTGCACCATCGGCAACCGCGGTCAGCACCGCCAGCTCTCGCTCACTGAGTTCTGCGGCGCGTGCGTCTTCTGCATGCCCACCCATCCGAGTGCTGCGACTGACGACATAGCCATGTGCGCCGTAGTGCAGTGCTGCGCGCACCGCAAGTTCGTCCGTGCGAGCACTCACCACCAGCACCCGGCAACCCTTGCGTCGCAAATCGCGGATGGCGGTCAAAGTGGATGCATCGGCAGCGCCACCGTCAATCACCACCACATCGGTGACGCCGTGAAAGGAGCGTGTGCTCACAATGTCGTGTGCTTGCTTAACCGAATCAACTGTGGTGATTTCCCCGAACTCGGCCAGGGCCGCAGACACAGTCGGGTTGGGGCTGTTGCTCACACGCAACACATTCACAATCGGCGCAAATGGATCTGGTCGGGAGGTCGCGGAGGAAGTGTTCACGTCCGCACCATCGGCGCTTGTGGTGTGGCACTTCAAGTCGGACTCCGACTTCCGGACATCGGCCTATCTGGGCCGCGCGACGCGCGTCAGTCGTTCATTGTGGCGGTGGCCGCAGCCATCACTTGCAGCCATGCATGCACATTTGCTTCCACGTCTATCAGACCTGCATCATCCGCGCGTGGGGTCCACGACACCCGAACCTCAATATCCGCAGTGGGAACCCTGTCTCCAATGTCACCGAAAGGGCGAGATTGGTTGCACGTGACGGTTCCACTCTCGTCCGTCATCGCAACAGCGTGCAACTGCCATGCCTCTGTCATCCACGACCACGCAACCTCCGGCAGCAGTGGGTCTGCGGCCATCTGCTCTTCAACATCGGCTCGCAAGTAGCACACAACTCGCCATGTGCCTCGCCAGCCCGGATGTCCGGCGGGGTCGTGCAACAACACAAATCGGCCCGAACCAATCGTGTCGTCTCCGTCAAGCACATCGGCAAGCAGCGTTAAGGCATATGGCGCAAGTCGCTGCGGTGATGGACCAACGCTGATACTGATTGCGGTTGGCGCAATGACTGCAGCCGCACGGTCAAAAATCTCTTCCACATTGGCTGAGTGATCTGCTGCAACAGGCTGCACGGTTGGCACAACTCGCAGTGCCACAACGGGGTCTCGGTCTGCTGCCATGCACGAACGGTAAGACCGCGCGCAGCCGCGATGGTGCAGC
>RGCY01000290.1 GCA_009918865.1 Actinomycetota bacterium | reverse complement strand
TGACGGCAGTGGGAGCGGGAGCAGAATCGGCCCCGGCCCTACCCCAATGCAGAGCTGCATGGCTGTCAGCAAGGCGGAATCATTATTGAATGCCGGCGTCGTCGCCCCCGACGCCTCTGCCACCCGCTCAGTCGCAGGCTCCGCCGAAAACGCCAGCAGCTCCTGGCGCAGCGTCTCCCGCAGATCCCGCAGCGCCGGGCAGCTGCACCTGATCAGTACATGGATAAGCGTCTCGGGCCAATAAACGTCAGGCACACCATCAATACACTCACACAAGTAGCAGGCACGTTCGTGGGGAGGAAGCTGCTTGAGGTGCTTGGATGGTCGCCGGCGCGTCCAGTCCTCCGTCGGGCACGTATCAAGGCGAAGCGCGAGGAGTCGTCTGGCCAACTTGACATCGGGTAGGTACCAGTACGGTTGTTCGAATGACCCCGATATAGTCGAGGCCCAGAGGCGCAGACGTTTGTGCAGCTGTACCTGTTGTGCTAGAAACACACGCACCTCCCGTTGCCGGCCAACGTTGCCCAGGTACCGTAGCTCAGTATGGCACGCCTCTTCGAGTTGCGGTGACCATGTCGTCATGACATCTGCAACCAGTGTACCTGTGGGCAGGCCCCAGCACGTGACGCCAAGTTCAAATCTGGCACCGCCGCCAGATGCAAGCACCCGGGATGACACCAACCGCACGGGCGTGCCGGCGGCCTCATGTCCTGTGGGTGCGGCCCAGTCGCCGTCGCCAGAAGCATCGACTTGCACCGTGACCAGGGTGTGCCTGCGCAGGTCTACGTCTCTCTTGTCGATACCAAAGCGCGAGGCCGCTGCATACAGTTGTTGCGCCCAAGTTTGGTGGTGCATTTGTCCCTTCCTGTTCGACGCCGTTGCAGGACTCTGGCGCTGCTCACTGGTCGTCATCTGGATGCTGAGACACATAGCACGGTAGAACACGGATGAGGTCGACATGGACAAGAACTTGCACCACATACGCAACAACAGCATATCCCCACGCCATTGCCATGGCCAAATGCCAGCCTCAATGCGTAAGGCTTGCGAATCAACAAACTTGGTGTTTTGTCCAGTGACTGTGCCCAGTACCCAGTTAACAATGTCTTCATTAACCAGCCAAGGGGCACTCGACTTATTACCACCTGTGCCCGTAAGTGCAGCAATGTAGTTGAAGTGACAGAAAATTTTCGCATGCGCGAAAGCCATTTGCGAGTTGAGCGAGCCGGTGCGATGTTGCCACCCACCACGAACTGCCGCAAAATAGGCCTTGCGTGCACGCTGTTGTGC
>RGCY01000289.1 GCA_009918865.1 Actinomycetota bacterium | reverse complement strand
TATCGACGACGCCTTTGCCGCTCGTGGCCGTACCGCGCTGAATGTTGGTTACACTCTTCGTAGTATGCAATAAAAGCGCACGATCCAGCTCATGGTCTGAGCGGGTGCACAGTGCAGTGGAAACATGCGATGCAATAAGCCGAACCGTCATGCCGGCTATGAGCGCGTGGCCGGCTGGATTAGGATGAAATGTATCAGATCCGCGCTTTGCATAAAATTCTGAGAATGAAGCGCCCGACGAGATCAACCAAGCGATGATGCAGTCGACCCTTATCACGTCCAGCCCTTGCGTAGCAGCAACGCGATCAATTTCTTCGACCTCACCTGACGAGGTCGCGCACCTTTGAGGAGCATGGGATGAATTTCTGATCGCCGCCTGCACCTGCAACACTGCGCGTTGGTTTGACCACACGACAAAGGCTACTAGTGCCTCTGGCGCAGCTTTGCGAATAGTGTGGACGATGTGGTCGACATCAGCTCCCCATACATTGTTTGCAAACTCGATCAAGATCAAGTCCGTGTCACGAGGTACGCGCGAGTGTGCACATTGCGCAAAGAAACTAGCGTGCTGTGCATTCTTTGCCCACACGTTGAGTTCAGCTTTCACGCCGACTGGCTCGAGAATCCTATCCAATAGATCTTGGAGCCGGCGTGGCCAGCCGCGCGATGGGTCGCAGATAGGACTGAGCTTGGCGGTTGATTCGTTATGGAGCAGTCCGTAAGCTTCCGCTCCACCGCAGCCAGCAGTTGGTGAGACACCAAGAACGACGATGCGAAGTGTGCTGTTGCGCGAGTTGATGCGCAAGCGCTCACGATCCTGAAGCGACGAATACACAACGTTGGCCTCGTCTAATTGCGTGATATTTAGCTGCCTTGAAAATCGCGACGCAACGTACTCACTGCTGTCGAGTGGCTGGAAATGCGACAGCTCGCCAGCAAGTCTGAATGCCGTCGGGGTCAGACTCGAAGCTTGTGTCGCTGTCGGTAGCATGAACTGATCAAGTGCCAGACCTTGAAAGGCGATGCAGCGTTCATCGGCCGCCATCTGAACACCACCGAGTGGCGATTCTGCTTGGAACCGACGACCTCAAGAACTCACACGACGAGAGAGCCGAGCTTCCGCGCACCCGGCCCGCCGCGCGAGCGAGCACACACACGAGAAACTTTCACAGGATTCTGTACATACCGGTACCGGTTCAAAGACACCGGGGGGAGCCGGGACACACAGGACACACACGGGACACGCGGACGCACGAAGGCACACGGACCGCACAGACGAACCTCACAACCATCGAAACCCACCAACAACACACAACCCG
>RGCY01000288.1 GCA_009918865.1 Actinomycetota bacterium | reverse complement strand
TCAAGCTCCTCAAGTACATCAAAATGATCTCGGCCACGGACGGTGGCAAGTGAAATTGGGGCATAGCTCGCCCACCGTGCGCGAAGGAGCTCTGACTGTCGATGAAACTCAGAGGGCTCATGCTCCCCAACGCGAAGCAGAACCGGGATGCTCCGCTGCGGCCGATAGTGCACAGGCGAAAGTCGCTTCGCCTCTTCCGTAGTCATGCCCACTAATGTATTGACGTAGCTTTCAGCAATCGGCTCAAGATCGAACGCACCACCAATGAGTAGTAGGCCTGATACGGCACGTTGTGCCCGACCCGGTGCAAGGTCCGTCAACAAGGTTGCGGCCAGGTGCGCCCCTGCAGAGTGCCCACCGACAACAATCCTGCTGACATCACATCCGAGCTCTTCTGCGTGGTCAATGATGTAGGACATGGCAGAAGCCGCCTCCGCAACAATCTCTGCAAGCGTGGCAGATGGTGCCAAGGTGTACCCAACAGCAATATGTGTCACCCCCAACCTAGTGAGTGCTGTCGCGTAACGTCCGCTGTCATCAATAGACCCTTCTTGCCACCACCCACCGTGAAACATCACGAAGGTAGGGTTCGCTCCCGCTTGGTCTGCAAAAATCTCTAACGCATTAGCGACGTTCGGGCCGTAATTAACTCGCTTATACACGCCACGTAGTTGCGCCTCAGTACGCGCGCGATCAGTGCGGCCTCGACCTGCAGACATGGACCCAGCGGCATCTTTTGCAGTACGGCTGGGCGAGTATTCCGAATCAAGCCACGCTCGCCGCTGCGGATCAGGGAACGAGCTCAATCGTCCCCTTCATATTCGGATGCACGTCGCAGCGGAACGAATAGGTCTTGTTCGCGTCGAGGGCCGGGATCGTGTACTCCTCCGTTGCAATCCCAGCGAACTGTTCGCCCGAGAAGACTGCGGTGCCGCTTTCAATAATTGCGAGGTTGTGCGGAATGCCACTGTCCTTATTGGTCATCGTGAGGGTCACCTCGGTGCCCGCCTTGGCTGCCCAGCCCCCCTCAGTCAGCTTCGTCAATGACGTCATGCCGATGCTGACCCGGCACGGCTGCAACGCTGGTGTCTGCCATGCCAAAGCCGGCAACGGACAGAATGGTTTTCAGCTGTCTCTGCTGGGGTTCGAACCGGCTGAAGACTACGAACACCTGGTGAAAGAGGCCCGCGGACGCCGATTGTTCCCCGCTGTTCCGGAAAACAGCCTGTTGCTGCTCAAAGCCACTGGTGCCGTGCCGCACGGCGGTGGTCGGCGAATCACAGCAGATTCCGAAGCTGCACAGATTCTTATCGAATGGAT
>RGCY01000287.1 GCA_009918865.1 Actinomycetota bacterium | reverse complement strand
GCCCGTGCCACGGCGGCGTGTACTACGAGGATGGAAGCCGCGCCAGCGGTCCGCCGCCTCGCGGGCTGTTCGAGTACCAGTGGAAGGTCGAGGGCGGTCGCCTGCACATCGACGCGGGCCTGCTGCCCGGCCTGCAGGAGAGCGCCTGATGATGCGACTGCTGCGCGCCATCCTGGGCTGGACCGAGGAGCGCTCGGGCGCCGTCGGGTTCGTGGCGCCCATCATGACGCACCGTGTGCCGCGCGATGCCAAGTGGTGGTACGTGTTCGGAAGCGCCACGCTGATGTTCTTCTGCATCCAGATCGCCAGCGGCGTGCTGCTGGCCACGCTGTACGCGCCCAGCGCCGCCGACGCCTACCAGAGCCTGCAGTACATCGACGCGCAGGTGCCCAATGGTGGTGGTGCACATGAGCCAGGTGTTCCTGCACGCCAGCTTCAAGTACCCGCGCGAACTCACGTGGATGGTGGGCGTGCTGCTGCTGTTCTGCACGCTGGCGCTGGCGTTCACCGGCCAGATCATGCGCTGGGACCAGGACGCCTACTGGGGCCTGGGCATCGGGGCCAGCATCGTCGACCGCGTGCCGGTGATGGGCAACCAGTTGCGCGGCATCCTGCTGGGCGGGCCCTTCATCGGGGGCGCCACGCTCAGCCGCTTCTTCGCGCTGCACGTGTTCGTGCTGCCCGGGCTCACCATCGCGCTGGTGGGCCTGCACATCGCGCTCATCCTGAAGGGCGGCGTGAGCGAGATGCCGAAGCCGGGCATGGTGGTCGACCCCGCCACCTATCGCAAGGAATTCGAGGAGCGCGTGCATCGCACGGGCGTGCCGTTCTTCCCCGATGCGGCCCAGCGCGACATGGTGTTCTGCGGACTGGCGCTGATCCTGGTGGTCGGGCTGGCGGCCTTCTACGGGCCGTTCGGTCCCAACGGCAATCCCGATCCCACCATCATTGACGCGAACCCGCGCCCCGATGGCGCCTTCCTGTGGATCTTCGCGGCGCTGGCGCTGCTGCCGCCGCAGGTGGAGACCTTCCTGCTGCTGGCCAGCCCGCCGGTGATCGTGGTGGGCCTGCTGGCGATCCCGCTGCTCTCGAACCGCGGCGAGCGCGCGCCGACGCGTCGGCCGGTGGCGGTGGCGTCGATGCTGCTGATCATGGTGGCGATCGGCGCGCTCACCTGGCTGGGCGTCTCCAGCCCGTGGAGCCCGGTCATGGACGCCTGGACCTCCACGCCCACGCCGGTGCGCATGGTGCGCAACCTGTCGCCGCTGCAGATGCAGGGTGCCGCGGTGCTGCAGTTCCAGCAGTGCCGCAACTGCCACGC
>RGCY01000286.1 GCA_009918865.1 Actinomycetota bacterium | reverse complement strand
TCAATGCACAGACCGCCATCACAACGAATGCGGCAAAGAGCATCGTTCTCGAAAGCCGCCCACTGACATGCTCGCCCATGATGTTTCGGTCACTTGATATCCGCAGCAGGAGAAAGACAAGTGGGACGGCAACAAAACCATTGACCACAGCAGCGAACACCAAGGATTTGATTGGATCAAGACCTGCCACTGTCAAAAGCAAGCCGATAAGGCTGGCAGATGCAATCACTGCATAGAAGCCGCGAGCATCGCGAGCCCTGCGAGCGAGACCTTCGGGCCAGTTGAACATTTCGCTCACCGCGTATGAGGCTGAACCAGCAAGCACAGGGATTCCCAATAACCCCATGCCCACAACGCCAATCGCAAACACGGCTTCAGCGATGGTGCCTGCGTGGGGTGAGCCGCTCACCAAAGGTTCAAGTGCACGCGCTGCATCTGCTGCAGTGCCAATGTTGGTGACCCCATTTGCGTGAAGCACTGTGCCAGTGGTGACCATCATGAACCAACTACCCACCTGTGAAATCACCATTCCAATGGCAGTGTCAGTTCGAATATCTCGAATACTTCGCCGCGGGCTGTGCTGGGCATCGGCCTTTTCGCGTTCTTCAACTTCTTCGGAGGTTTGCCAGAAGAACATGTAGGGGCTGATGGTGGTGCCGAGAATGCCCACGATGACATACCAATACTCGCGGTTCCACTGCAATTGCGGAATCAACGTGGCGCGAGCAATGTTTGCCCATGGCTCTGCAACCAACAGCGCCGTCACAACATACGCAAGAAGTGCCACTGCAAACACTTTCAGCAGTCGCGCGTAGCGTTGGTAGGGCATCGCGATAATCAGCGTCAGCATGAGAGCCACGAAGATGGTGGAAAGCAGTGGAATGGGTAGCGGAATGAGCAAGTTCAACGCTGCACCGACTGCCGCGACGTCAGCTCCGATGTTCAAGGTGTTGGCAAACGCCACCAAAATCACCACGGCCAGCAGTGTCTTTCGCGAGAAGCGCTGTGCCGTAACGCGCGCTAAACCCTGGCCGGTCACACTGCCGATGCGTGCTGCGGCTTCTTGAACTGCGGTCATCAGCGGTAGGCAGAGAGTCAAGGTCCACAGTTGGGCGTAGCCAAAGGCGGCGCCGGCTTGTGAGTATGTGGCGATGCCTGAAGGGTCGTCATCAGCAGCTCCGGTGATGACCCCCGGGCCAAGCAGCCGCAGCCATCGCGGGTGTCGGTGTTTGTGGTGCAGGAGTGAATGTTCACCGCTGTTGATCCCCATGCCATTAGGGGCATCAGTGACGTTGTCGCGATGAGTTTTCGCATCATGTGTGGGGGGTGC
>RGCY01000285.1 GCA_009918865.1 Actinomycetota bacterium | reverse complement strand
TTCAGCGTTGCCGGTCACGATCTACAAGAAGTCCGCTACGCGCGAGAGTTGTGACAGGCTGCCTCAGAACAGCCTTCCGTCTGAGTCATCAATGCCACGCAGGGCGTCGTAGTCCACGACCACACAGCGAATCCCGCGGTCTTCGGCAAGTGTTCGTGCTTGAGGCTTGATTTCCTGTGCGGCGAATACCCCCGACACTGGAGCGAGCACGGGATCGCGATTGAGTAGGTCTAGATAGCGAGTGAGTTGTTCAACTCCATCAATCTCGCCGCGACGTTTGATTTCCACTGCCACTGTCACGCCTGAGCTATCCCTGCAAAGCAAATCAACCGGGCCGATGGCGGTAGGGAACTCTCGGCGGATGAGCGACCAGCCTTCGCCGAATGTGTTGACATGGTCGGCGAGCAGCACTTGCAGGTGCGCCTCCACACCGTCTTTTTGAAGTCCTGGGTCTTCGCCAAGTTCATGTGATGAATCGTGATGCACTTCATGCAAAGTGATGGTGAGTGTTTCGCCAGCCTTGTTTGTCACAGTCCAGACTGCAGCAATGTCCGCTGTTAGCGCCGATGCATCAGACGCGGACTCTGATGCTTGGGTGGCAGACTCAACGAGCGTGCACGGTGGGCTCATCCAGTTCAGCGGCTTGTAAGCGCGACCATCGGCGTGAATTGACACAGAGCCATCAGCCTTGACCATGAGCAGTCGCATGGCTCTTGGTAGGTGCGCTGACAGCCGACCTGCATACGAGACAGTGCAATCAGCAATCACCAAGCGCATGAGAATCAATCTTGCCAGCACCGTCATGGCAGGATTAAGGCGTGGGACGCCGCAATCGCCGCCGAGATGACGAACCGCGCGGGCGTGACCCCGAATCTGCCGCGAGCAATGAAACGGTTGAATCACATCCGGATGGCGACTGGCGAGTGCGCAAATTGCGTGGCTCGAGTAGCACCAAGGTCTACCGCTGCCCAGGCTGCGATCAGGAAATTCCACCGGCCACGCCACATGTGGTTGCGTGGCAAGACGGGGATTTAGACGCCACCCACCGACGGCACTGGCACGCTGCCTGCTGGAGTAAGCGGCACCAACGCAAGCCGAAATTTGGAATGTGAGCCGATGTGAACGGTGCTTGCAACCGAGTTTGCATCATCCACATGAGTGTGTGCTGACATGAGTCAACCCATCGTCGCGAACTCGGTGTTGCCAGCGCATCGCGAGCCGGTAACTCTGCGAACATCCGACGGCTTGTCGCTTGTCGCTGAACTGGCGTTGCCTGAGAGCACGCCACCGGTTGCAACGATGTTGTGTTTGCACCCCCTGCCAACCCACGGCGGAATGATGGATAGTCA
>RGCY01000284.1 GCA_009918865.1 Actinomycetota bacterium | reverse complement strand
GCTCGGTTTTGGGTCAGCAACGTGATGGCATCACGCAGTTCCGGGAACTTCTCAAATGTGGAATCTAGTTCGATCAGTGCAGCGGCTTCTTCGCGCGCAGCAGCGACGACTTCCTGATCGTGGAGCACCTGCAAGAGCTTCAAGCTGCTTGCGCGACCTGATTGCTCAGCGCCGAGAACATCACCTTCACGACGCACTGTGAGGTCGTATTCAGATAAGGCAAAACCATCGGTGGTGGATGCGACAACAGTCAGCCGCTCACGTGCTGACTCATCGGCTGAGTCTGTGACTAGTAGACACAGCCCTGGAAGGCCGCCACGGCCAACGCGACCCCGAAGTTGATGTAACTGAGAGATCCCGAAGCGGTCCGCGTCCATCACAATCATCACGCTGGCAGTCGGAACATCTACACCAACCTCAATGACTGTGGTCGCTACCAACACATCGAGGGCATCTTCGGATTGAGACGGCAGCGCGAATCTCTTCATCACAGCATCTTTTTCATCCGCTGGCAGGCGGCCGTGTAACAGACCAACTCGCATGCCAGCAAGTTCGTGGGACGTCAATTGCGCATACAACTCGACCGCACCATGTGATGCCTGTGCCTCTGAGTCGTCTGCCGAAGGGCCCTCGCCGCCGATGCGAGGACACACCACGTATGCCTTTCGACCCAAGCCGACTTCTTCAACGACGCGCTGCCAGACGCGAACCAGATGCCGCGGTTGCTCCGAAGCAGCGACCACATGTGTGGTGATGGGTGCGCGACCAGCTGGTAGTTCGGTGAGAGTGGAAATGTCAAGGTCAGCAAACACTGTCATCGCGACCGTGCGCGGTATCGGTGTGGCTGTCATCACCAGCAGGTGCGGACGGGTTGCATCCGCAGATTTCCCCGTCAATCGGGCTCGCTGCTCAACTCCGAAACGATGTTGCTCATCCACGACGACCAAACCAAGGTCTGCGAATTGCACAGTGTCTTGCAAGAGTGCATGGGTTCCGATGACGATTCCGGCTGCTCCCGAAGAAATCTCCATAAGTGCTTGCCGTTTGGCGGGTTGAGACATTGAACCAGTGAGCAACGTGACAGTCACAGCACCGGGTTCACTCACGATGCCATCGCCTGCGAGCGAGCCGAGCAACGCTCGAATCGAGGAGAAATGTTGTTGTGCTAACACTTCAGTCGGCGCTAGTAGCGCACTTTGGCCACCTGAATCAGCAACAGTCAGCATGGCACGCAGGCCGGGTATCGCCTTGGGTGCAGATGCCACAGGTGCCGAGAGGCAAAGCGAAGCAGTATGAACAAACACGTTCAGCAATTTCGCCAGTGTCGAGATTGTGGCGAGGAGTACCAAT
>RGCY01000283.1 GCA_009918865.1 Actinomycetota bacterium | reverse complement strand
AACTGAACACCTTGCCCGGCAGCGAAAGACATGCGGTTCGGATGGCGCCGGGAACTTCGCCGGTTGGCGCATCAGCACCAACCCCAGGATCAAGGACGACGGCCACACGCGTGACCTTTGGGCTTGGAGTTGCCGCCGCAAGTGTTGGGCACAGCGACGCAAAATTCGGCAGCGACCGCGGTGGTTGCCCACCATCATCACCCCAGACGCCAAAGTGCCAGCCATCAACGGCCATGTCTGAAAGTTGGCGCTCTTCAGGTGCCATTTGCGCCAATGTCCAATCGCCACCTTCGGCAACCCAGAAACTCCAGTAGCGGAATTGCACAGTTTCAGTCGGAGCAGCAAATGAGACCACCGGCACACTTGCAAGTGCCATCGCGGCGATGACACGGAGCACTCGAGCGCTGAATGTGCCGAACATGGTGTGAGCGTATGCCGAAATCTCAGGGGCGTTGCTCAGGCGAGACTGTCTTGGCGGGGTCGCGTTCGATGAATCCTTCAAGCGCAGTGTCAATTGCGTCCATCACATCCTGCTCAAGACGCACACCAGCAGCGCCAACATTCTCAACAACCTGCTCGGGGCGCGATGCGCCGATGATTGCGGCGGAAACGCCCGGGTTTTGAAGCACCCAGGCAACCGCAAGCTGTGCCATGGTCAAACCACAATCGGCCGCGATTGGTTGCAATTTTTGAACCGCAGCCAGCAGGTCATCCTGCAGCCAGCGGTTCACGAAACCGCCGCCATTGGGGTCGGCTGCACGACTGTCGGCAGGTGGCTGCTGGCCGGGTAGGTATTTGCCTGTCAGCACGCCCTGCGCAATAGGTGACCAAACAATCTGTCCGAGCCCAAACTCCTGACTTGCTGGAATGACTTCCGCTTCAATCACTCGCCACAGCGCTGAATACTGCGGCTGGTTTGAAATCGGGCGGTCGTAACCCATGGCATCGCAAATCTCAACTGCACGAGTGATTTGTTCGGCGTTCCACTCCGAGACACCGACATAAAGAACTTTGCCCTGACGCACAAGGTCGTTGAAAGCGCTCAACGTTTCTTCGAGCGGCGTGAAGTGGTCAAAGCGGTGTGCTTGATAAAGATCGATGTAGTCGGTGCGCAGGCGCTTGAGCGAGCCGTGGCAAGACTCCATGATGTGTTTGCGCGAAAGTCCGCGATCATTCTTACCAGGACCGGTTGGCCAGAAAACTTTGGTGAAGATTTCTAGACCTTCGCGGCGTTGACCATCGAGCGCAGCACCAAGCACTGACTCCGCACGAGTTTGCGCATACACATCCGCAGTGTCGAATGTGGTGATGCCTGCGTCGAGCGCGGCATTCACGCACGCGTGGGCAGCGTCGTCTTGCACTTGACTGCCGTGGGTAAT
>RGCY01000282.1 GCA_009918865.1 Actinomycetota bacterium | reverse complement strand
AACACTGCTGAACAGGCATGGTGGTCGCACACGTGCTGAGCATCGCTGAGTCTGCCGCATTGGTCGAAGCCGTTTCTCGTGCCAGATCTGCGTTACCCGGTTACGACGCAAATCCGCCGGTTGGTTGTGCGGTGTTGACTTCAAGTGGGCAACTCGTTGCAGTCGCTGGTCACGGTGGGGCAGGAACACCACACGCTGAGGTGGTGGCGTTGTCTCAAGCGGGGGACGCTGCGCGTGGCGGCACTGCAATCGTGACGTTGCAACCTTGTAACCACCATGGTCACACTGGGCCATGTGTTGATGCACTCATCGCATCGGGCGTGAGTCGAGTGGTGTACGCAGTGGCAGATCCGAGCGGTCACGCAACCAACTCAGATGAACGCTTGCGCGATGCCGGAATCGACGTTGTTGCAGACGTGGACATCTCGATGGGCCACGACCTGCTTGGAACCTGGGGTTTCGCTCAACGTTTGCGCCGTCCGCACGTGACATGGAAGGTTGCAGCCTCCCTTGACGGACGAATTACTGATGAGCAAGGCGCAAGCAAGTGGATCACAGGCGAACCGGCGCGCGCGATGGTCCACGAATTGCGAGCGCACGTAGGCGCAGTAGTCACCGGCACCGGCACCGTGATTGCTGATAACCCGAGTTTGAATGCTCGCACCTCTGATGGTTCGGTGCATCCCCAACAGCCACTGCGCGTGGTGGTAGGGGAGCGAGAGATTCCTGCGAACTCAGCAATTATGAACGTGACAGGGGACTATCTGCACCTTCGTAATCGCGACATCAGCACTGTCATGCAGGAGTTAGTCACCCGTGGTATTCACCGTGCACTTCTCGAATGTGGTCCAACCCTCGCAGCGGCGGCACTAAATGCAGCAGTAGTGGACGAAGTTATGTGGTTTTCTGCCGGGATGCTGCTTGGGCAAGGACGACCAGCGGCAGCGGTAAGTTCGCCTTTGGCGCAGGCCTCTCGGTGGCACCTTTTGTCAGTGCAACCGGTTGGCAATGATGTTGTGATGCATTGGCGCGTTCCACCTGCAGACTTGGAGGGCGACTGAAATGTTCACCGGGCTCGTCATGGAACTTGGACAAGTTCACGCCGTTGAATCCCTTGCCGATGAGAGCGCGCGGTTGGTCGTGAAGTCGACCCTCGTCGCGGCTCACGGAGACTCCGTATGTGTTAACGGCGTGTGTCTCACAGTCGAAGGCGTCGGCGACGGCTGGTTGTCGTTCGTGGCCATGCGCGAGACGCTTCGACGCAGCAACCTTGGAGATGTGAAGTTGGGTGAGCAGGTCAATCTTGAATCGGCCCTGACTTTGAGCACACCACTCGGCGGGCACATTGTGCAAGGACATGTTGACGCCGTCGGTTCAATT
>RGCY01000281.1 GCA_009918865.1 Actinomycetota bacterium | reverse complement strand
GGCGCAGGTGCCGCTTGAGTCGCGTGTTTGGGGCACAGATATTTCGGTGCCTTCAAATGTTACCGGGAGCTTTGATGAGCTTTGGCATCAAGTCGCCACGCGCGTTGCGGATCATGTTGGATGCGACACGGTGCGCGCTGTCTTGGTCTTGGGGTGTTGTGGGGTCTAACCTGGGAGCTAAGGATTCTTTGAGGGGAAGTCGATGAAGTTTCGTATCAATGCGCCTGTTGTTGCTGCGTTTGCTGTTGGTGTGATGGCTGCTGGTGGTTTTGTCTGGGCTGCCAGCGATTCCTTTGGTTCTGATGAGCAGTGGTGTCGCACCAAGGCGGGGTATTTGCGTATGTCCAGCTCTGGTGAATGTCGACGCAGTGAAGTTCCCGTCGATTTGCCGCAAGGCCCGCAAGGCGAGCAAGGTATCCAAGGAGAGCCTGGCGCGAAGGGCCAGGACGCAGATTTGAATTTAGTGGACACGTTGCGGTGTAGCCAACAGCCCGTGGTTGGCGCAGACCTTCATGGATGCACACTTCCAACTTCCAGATTTGTAGGAACTATCGATTTCACGGGGGCCGATCTATCTGGCATCACAGTCCAAGCACTATCGCTGCGGGCTGCCACCATCACAGTTGGTGATCGTTTCGCGTGCAGCCTGACCTTGACGCACTCCGTTCAATGCTGGGGTCGCATCTATAACGGGGATGTCCGCGAATATGTTCCGGTTGCAGTTCCTTCGGCATTGGTGAAAGCGCGCCAAGTCACTGCTGGAGGAGCGCATGTTTGCGCAATGCGGCTTGATCGCACCGTGCTGTGCTGGGGCTACGTGTGGAATGGCTCGTCGCATAGGCCCATCGGTTGGCCCGGAAACGGACTGCGCCGTACAAGTTTCCGGGCAAGTCCGCTGTTGGGGTTGGAACGCGTCGGGTGTTGCTGAACCGCCAGCAGACCTTGAGGACGTTACCGATATTGCTATTGGCGCTTATCACGCCTGCGCGTTGGTCGAAGGCGGTACCGCGCGCTGCTGGGGACGATTTAACGTCGCTGGTTTGGAGATTCCATCCGGTATGGGCAAACTTCAGCACGTCGTCAGCTCTCGGCTAGCCACATGCTTTGTAAACGTTTCGGGAGTTGTGCGCTGCGTGTCGGACAACAGCAATGCCTCTGGGGTCGCATCGGTGCCTCAAAGTTTGCCGAAGGCAGCTGCAATCGCGGTTCGAGATGCGGCTGCATGCGCTATCGATGAGTTTGGTGTTACCCGTTGCTGGGGATCATCGCCATCGCTCGAGAACATCGGTAAAGTCGCCACTGACCCGCTTTCCACATTTGCGATGAGCGAGACAACGAGTTGTGGCCTGTACGGCGACGGAACGGTGAACTGCTACCGCGA
>RGCY01000029.1 GCA_009918865.1 Actinomycetota bacterium | reverse complement strand
ACCACATGTGCTCATCGTGCCTGATGCCGTACGGAATTCAGCGCCGCAACCCGTGTTGGTGTAGCCACTCACTGCCAATTTCGAGCCACATTCCTACACTCATGCCGTGGCCCTATCACCCGGTGTTGTTTCTCCGCGCCGCAGCGTGCCGACGTCGATTGCCAGACCTGAGTATGTGGACCGACCAAGCCCCAAACCCTTCAAGGGTTCCGAAGTCAAAGATGCCGCAACAATCGAAGCGATGCGCATCGCCGGCCGCATTGCTGCTGATGCACTGGTCGAAGTTGGCCGCCATGTCCAGCCAGGTGTGACCACAGACGAACTCGACCGAATCGGTCACGAATTCCTCTGCGACCACGGCGCCTACCCTTCCACGCTCGGCTACCGGGGGTTCCCAAAGTCTCTGTGTGCATCCATCAACGAAGTGATTTGCCACGGCATCCCAGACTCCACGGTGTTACAAGAGGGTGACATCTGCAACATTGACATCACTGCGTTCATTGGCGGTGTGCACGGAGACACCAACGCCACTTTTTTTGCTGGTGAGCCATCTGAGGTTGCGCGCTTACTCGTAGAGCGCACTCATGAAGCCACAATGCGCGGCATCGCGGCGGCGCTTCCGGGGCGCTCCATCACAGTCATTGGCCGAGTCATTGAGGCTTACGCTCGCCGATTCGACTACGGCGTGGTGCGCGATTTCACAGGTCACGGCATCGGCACGTCGTTCCACTCTGGGCTTATCGTCCCCCACTACGACGACCCAAGGTTTGATCGACCAATTGAGTCAGGGATGACGTTCACCATCGAGCCTATGCTGACGCTCGGCACATACGAGTGGGATATGTGGGCGGATGGGTGGACCGTTGTCACAAAGGACCGCTCACTGACCGCCCAGTTCGAACACACCATCGTCGTGACCGACACCGGTCCGGAAATTCTCACTTCCCCAAGTTCTGCTGGCTGATCACAAGGGGTCGTCTCAACAGGAACGTCATTGAATCAGTCACGTCCGCATTGAACGTCGTGATGTGACGCACGAGGATTCAACGCCGAAGCAGTGATTGCACACCCATCACTACCGCCGGATAGTCCATGTCGTTCGACAAAGTCCAATCAGGAATCCCCGTGCCGAACTGCAATGTCTAAGAGACTGTTAGCAATTGGTGCTTAAGCGAGGCAACGTCGCAGGAATGCCAAGGTGCGTTCCCACGCTTGCCCTGCCGCGACTTCGTTGAAAACTTCGGGCCTGTCATCGTTAAAGAATGCATGCTGCGTTCCCGGATAATCAAAAATCTCACACACACCACCAACAGCAGTGATTTCACGCTGTGCTTCGCGGATGCCGGGAGCGGCAGAGGTGCCATCACCTTCTGCGCAGTGAATCTGCGCGTACTTGCCGCGATATCTCTCCCACTGTGGAGCGTGGCGCTCCCACGACGCACCCGGATAGAAACCAACACATGCAGCGATGTCCTCTGAGAGCGTGCCACTCCAAATCGAGAGCGACCCACCCATACAAAAACCCACGGTGCCAACCGACGAAGACGTCACATCGTTGCGTGACAGTAGATAGCCGGCGGTCTTACAAATCTCTTCACCTGCAAGACCAAGATCCAGTTCCATGAGCAGTTTCCGGGCTTCATCTGGCTCTGCAGCAGTCTGTCCGTGGTAAAGGTCTGGCGCGAGGGCCACGAAACCAGCCGCAGCGAAACGATCAGCAACGTCTGTGATGTGGCCGACCAGACCCCACCACTCTTGAATCACGATGACGGCTGGCCCACTGCCACCGGAAGGCAAGGAGAGGTAGCCCTCGCCGGTGACGCCTTCATGAGTGAAGGTGATGAGGTCACCGTGTGAAGAATGTGGTGTCTGCGCTGCGCTCATACGCCTCAGACTATCCGCGTGGACGACTCTTACTTGAGCTGCGCTGACCAATTCCACGCTTGGGCCCACTACCGCGTCGCCCCTGTGACTGACCGGAGCGTGGGCGTCGGGCGACAGGAGCCGGTTCTTCGGGCATGACCCACGGTCGACCATTCGGTCGTCTTGCTCCGGTGATGTCAACAAGTTCGTCACTCATAGGTGTCACATACACAGCCGCCACAGACACATCAGCACGCTTGAGCAGAGCGAGGGCTCGTGAGCGTTGTCTCGTTGTGGTCAAAGACACCACGACCCCGGCTTCTCCAGCGCGTGCGGTGCGACCGGCGCGGTGCAGGTAGTCCTTTGAATTGTTTGGCAAATCAATCTGCAACACCAAACCCACGTCATCAACGTGAATCCCGCGGGCTGCAACGTCGGTTGCGACCAAAACGCGGCACTTGCCAGACTTGAACATCTCAAGCGTGCGATTTCGCACTCGTTGGGACTTCCCACCGTGGAGCACTCCTGTTGGCACTCCAACAGACATCAAATGCTCTCCAATTCTGTCTGCACCAAGCTGAGAACGCGCAAACATGATGGTCTTACCTTTGCGCGCACCAATTTGCGCAACAATCTCGTCCTTGTCCCCTGGGTTGAGAACGAGCAAGTGATGCGACATCGCAGAGACTGATGCTTGTCCACCGTCAACTGCGTGAACGCTTGGGTTGTTCAGGTAGTCATCGACAATTGTGTCAACACCGCGGTCCAAGGTTGCACTGAACAACATCCGCTGACCCTTGGGCTTGACCAAATCCAAAATGGCGCGCACATCCGGCAAGAAGCCCATGTCTGCCATTTGATCCGCTTCATCAAGCACAGTGATGCGAACACCTGAGAGATCAACAGAACCACGATTAACGAGGTCCAGGAGCCGACCCGGCGTTGCAACGATGATGTGCACTCCGCGCTCGATGGCGGAAATTTGTCGCTCATAACTCATGCCACCTGCGATGAGTTGCGTTCGCACCGCCACTGATTCCCCAAAGTCCTTGAGCACCTCCGCGCTCTGCATCGCCAGTTCTCGCGTGGGCGACAACACCAACGCCATTGGGCGCCTTGACGTAGGTTTGCTCTTTTCAAGATTGGTCAGCATCGCAAGGCCAAAGGCAAGTGTTTTGCCCGAGCCAGTCTGGCCGCGGCCCAAAACGTCTCGACCACCAATCGCCAACGGCAAAGTCGCGGCTTGAATTGGAAACGGCTTCGTGATGCCAGCCGCATTCAGCGCGGCGACGAGTGCCGGAGATACGCCTGCGTCAGCAAAACTCGTGACATTCGCACCTTCACTGACAAATCCATCCGGGGCGTATGCACTCGGTCGAATTTGGTCATCGCTGACCGGCGTTGACTTTCCGCCTGCCAAGATGGGAACGCTACGGCGATTTTCACTTGCCCGTGGCCGACGCTGCGTCTCACGAGCCGGAGCAGGTGGCGACAACTCACGGCGTTGTGCAGGCCGTTGTGCAGGCCGTTGTGTAGGTCGCTGTTGGGTGCGTTCTGACGAACGCCCTGTGGCGCGGTCATCGGTTCGGCTGGATCGTTGTCCAACGCGGCCATCGGTTCGGCTGGATCGTTGACCAACGCGGTCATCAGTTCGTGGAGTTCGTGCGCGCCATGCATCCGTCCGTTCAATTCCTGACCTTGCTGGCCGTGCCGCACGCGAATCTTCCCGACGCGGACTACGAGTGCCTTCCCCACGCGATGCGCGGCTACCTTCACCACGCGGACTACGAGTGCCGTCACCTCGTGAGCTACGGGCAGCACCTTCGCGTTGAGGTGCACGCGAACTCGATGTCGGCGTGCGCGAGTAGCCGGGCTTGGAACTACGTCCACCAACACTCTGAGACGAACGAACTCCTGACTTGACTTCACCTCGCGGACTACGAGTGCCTTCCCCCCGCGATGCGCGGCTCCCTTCAGGCCGCGATGCGCGGCTGCTTTCACCTCGCGGACTACGTGTGCCTTCACCTCGCGGACTACGGGCAGCACCTTCGCGTTGAGGTGCACGCGAACTCGATGCCGGCGTGCGTGGGTAACCTGTCTTGGAACTGCGCTCTGCAGGACTTTGTGCACGCGTCTTCTTCGACGCGTCCCCGGCGGAACGCGGGCTGCGCGTTGCTGGGATGGATTGACGGGCGCGCGCTTGTGCGCGAGCCTTCTTCTTGGCCGTGCTCATACGTGGCTTACGTGCTGGTTGTGCCATGACACCCATTCGGTAACGAAGCGTGTCTGCGAGGCAAGAAATGCATGACGCGCGTCAGCGAGTGCGAGACTCGCAGCGGAGCGCCGCAAATGCGGCGTAGGTGGAGTGTACGCGACGGCGAATCAACAACTGTGAAGCGAACGAGCCGGTCTATAAGCCGGATTCTGTCCCTGCACGCGGCAGGCGACGGTCATCCATCTGAGGGTTACCGTTACCAGCAACCTCATGCGACCTACCCGCAGACATTGGACGGACCGCCCGTCTGCGCAGACACAGTCTTGCGACCATGTCATCTCTTGGTCTTGCTCCAGGTGGGGTTTGCATAGCCACATCGGTCGCCCGATGTGCTGGTGGTCTCTTACACCACCGTTTCACCCTTACCTCCGCCGCAGCGGAGGCGGTCTGCTTTCTGTTGCACTATCCCGCGGGTCACCCCGGGTGGGCGTTACCCACCACCTTGTCCTGTGGAGTCCGGACTTTCCTCAGCGATGCTGGCTGCACCGCCGCGACCGCCCGACCGGCTCGTTCGCTTACTTCTCCAAGGGTACGCGCCACGTCTCACCACACATTCATCTCGGCTGAAACGTCCGCCCAGCGGAAGTCGCGCTCACACACGGCTACCAAGCGTGGGTGCTGCGGCGCTCAATTCAGATGTGCGAGATGAGCGGTCTCACTGAATCCGCGCATTGATGTGTTGCCATCAGGAAACCATGCGAGCGTGGTGAGTGAACAAGGTCGAACTTCCATACGAAACATCGCTTCCAGCGGCGCATCGACGGCGTGCAAGACCAGTGATTTCACCGGGGTCACATGCGTCACAATCACGATGTGACGACCTTCATACTCGTGCAATAAGTCTCGCATCGCTTCGCCGACTCGCTCATGGGTGTCCAAGTAAGACTCTCCACCGGGAGGCGCAATGTGCGGTTGACCGAGCCATGTGTTGATTTCAGTCGGATACGCCGCCTGCGCTTCCTGCCATGTCAACCCATCCCAGACGCCGAAATCAGTTTCACGAAATCCTTCGTGAATCACCACGTCATCTGGATTCAAGCCCAGCGCATGAGAAATGTGCTCCGCAGTTTGCCGCGTACGCAACAGTGGGCTGCTGACAACCAAGTCGGCACCTCCGCGACGCTGCAACTCTTCACCGGCGGCCCGCGCCTGCGCAACTCCAAGGTCAACGAGTGGCAAGTCCACTCCATTTGTGCCACTGAACTTCTTTGCCACCGTGGATGCCGTCACACCATGACGCACAAGCGACGCAAGTGTTGGCTGCCCTGTGTAAGACCAACCGGGCAAGCCAGGTCGCTGTGCACCTCGCAGCAACGGACGCGGATCAGCAGGGATAACGAGATACTCATTGCCCGAATCCGCGCCTGGCACTCGATCAATCATGTGCCCGGTATCCAAAGCCTCGTTGGCGAGCGCATCAGCAGCCGAGTTTTTGGCTCTCTCAACCCATTCATATGACACCTGATCTGGCGGCAGAATGGCTTTCGCACGCAGTGCAAGTTCGCGCATGTCTGGGTGTTTGATTGCCCAACGCCCTGTCATCTGCTCAACCACAAGTTTCGAATCCATTCGGACCAACACATGCGCCCCAGCGTCTAAATCCCGCACACGTTCGAGAACAGCGACTAATCCCCGATATTCCGCAACATTGTTCGTTGCGTGCCCGATAGCTTCACCAAGTTCCGCGACCACGACACCGGATTCAGCATCTGAAATAACTGCCCCATAGGCAGCGGTGCCGGGGTTACCGCGCGATGCCCCGTCGGCGTATGCGATGTAACGAACCATCGCCAACGTCACAACCCTGACTCTGCGGTGCGCACGAGAATGCAGCGGCAGTTGTCGCAACGCTCAACTGAGTCGGGCTCAGTCGCACGAAGGCGAGTGATTTCACTTTCCGGCAGTGTGATGCGGCAGCCTTGGCAGGTCTTCTGTCGCAGCATTGCTGCCCCAACGCCACCTGCAGCACGCACCTTCTCATACAAAGCAAGCAAGTCAGCCGGGATTTCGGCGGCCACCGCAGCGCGCTGAGTTTGAGTCTGTTGCTCTTGAGTCGCGAGTTCACTTTCGCGAGCGGCAATTGCTGCCTGCAGCGAGGTAAGCCGCGCTTGTAATTCCTCCACCTGCGCCACATACCCAGTGTGTGCAGTTTGTGCTGACTCCAACCGTTCCATGATTTCAAGTTCTGTGTCTTCAAGTTCCGATTGACGTCGCTTCAGGGATTCAATTTCGTGGGCAAGGTTTTCAAGTTCCTTGGCGGCCACATTTCCGGAGTCCATCAAGTGCTTGTCGCGCTCGATGCGGGCACGCACGGCTTGGACATCATCATCTGCTCGTGCTTGCAAGCGCGCAATGTCTGAGGCTTCCGTTGCCGCCGCCACCGCCCGGTCTTGAGTCACTTCCAACTCAGCAGCCACATCAACGGCCTCGCGGCGTTCGGAGATTCCGGCGCGCGCATGCGTCAATTGCTGCAACTGGGTATCCAATGCCTGCAAGTCGAGCAGGCGAGCCTGAGACGAAGCCGGTGCCGATGCCATCCGAAAGCCTCCTTTGCACGCAGCCTAGGGCAACTGCAACTGGCGCTCACAGTTGCGCGTGACGTTGGTAACCTCACCGCTTGTGATGCGCGGCAAAATCAATGCACTTGATGCGGTTCGCGCCATCGCCATTGTGGCTGTCATCGTCTACCACCTTGACATCGCGAGTGTGCCTGGTGGATTCCTTGGCGTAGACGTTTTTTTCGTTCTCAGCGGCTACCTCATCACCTGGATTCTCATCACCGAAGTCACCGGCCGCGGTGGGGTGAACTTCCGTCATTTTTACGAAGCGCGCGCTCGTCGCCTCGTTCCGGCCTTCTTGGGCGTTGTGCTCGCATTGAGCATCGTGGCAAGTCTGCTCGCGCCAGACACAATTCCGAAGTTCTACAGCGACTTGCCGTTCGCAAGCACTGGCACTGTCAACTGGTGGTATGTGCTCAATGAAACCTCATACTTCGAGGAGACGGCTCGACCTCCACTGTTGCAACACACATGGTCACTCGCGGTGGAAACACAGTTCTACCTTGTGTGGCCAATCGTCGTTGCATTCTTTGCGCGACGTGCATGGATTAAAGGGATGCGATGGTTCGCGGCAGCAGCGGCAACCGGTTTTGCCTCAATGTCGATTGCACTCGGCTTGCACATTGAGCAGGCATCAGCACTTCAGGCAAGTAATTTCTACTTTGGCACGGGTTCGCGTTCCGTCGGACTTCTCCTCGGTGCAGCGCTGGCAGCTGGATGGACTCCGGAGCGGTTAACGTCGCAGGTGCCGCCGCGCGCTCGACTCTTCATTGATCTCGTAGGGCTGTTCTCCCTTGCAAGTTTGGTTTACCTGTTCTGCGCAGTTAGCGAAGTGACACTTCACTGGTTTGCTTGGGCATCGCCACTGGCATCGATTGCCACCGCCTTCGCGGTTGCCGCGCTCGTGCACCCAGCCAATCGAATTGCACGTGTTCTCTGTCGCCGGCCAATGCTGTGGCTCGGCACGCGCTCGTATGGCCTCTACCTTTGGCACTGGCCAGTCTTCCAACTTCTGCGTCCCGGTCTCGATGTTGCTTGGCCCGATGCCGTCACCTTGTTGGTGCGCCTCACACTCACAGCAGGATTTGCAGAAGCGTCATACCGATGGCTCGAACTTCCCATCAGGCAGCGACGCAATCCATTCGCTCCCCTTCTCGACTCTTACCGCAACCCGAACACGCGTCGCTTCGTCGCGGCGTCCGTCACTGCCATTCTGCTCTACCCCGCTCTTGCATTGAGTCGAGATGCATACGCCAGCGCAAGCCGCGAACAACGCGGATTCATTGCATCGCTCGACGCAGATTCGCATGTCAGCACTGAGAAGAACCCACCTGCAGCCCCCAACGTCGGTGCCACGCATGACTCACAGTCCCTGCCGTTGGGTGCCGCCGCACGGTTGCTCACGCCACAGCGTCGCGTGCTGCATTCACAAAACCCAGCGCCGACACAGCCTGCATCTCCCACATCCACGACCACCACACCTGCGCCAACTGTCACGACGAACCCAGAGCCCAGCACAGTTGCGCCACAACCATCGGAATCAAGTTCACCCAGCCCTTCGACACCAACCACCACGCCCGCAACTGACCCGGCCACATCACCAGCGTTGGCATTGGCGAAGCGTCAAGGGGTATGGGTGGTCGGAGACTCCGTGCTGCTCGGCGCAGTTCGGGAACTGCGCTCTCGCATGCCAGTTGCAAAAATGGATGCGAAAGTCGGCTTGCAAGCAAATGTTTTGTTGCACACACTGCTTGATAACCGCGACGCTGTGAAGTCTGACATTGTCATCATGAACATCGGCAACAACGGGACTGTGCGCGCGAAGACTCTGCGCAAAGTTCTTTCTGCTCTCACCGATCGCACCGTCGTCATCGTTGATGCACGAGTGCCGCGTCGCTGGCAAGATGCAAACAACGCACTCATCGCTGCCACAGTCGCCGACTTCCCCAACACACGACTCGTGCGTTGGTCTGAAATCTCCGCTGGGAAGCCGTCGTTCTTTAGCCACGATGGAATTCATTTGACTGCCAGCGGCGCTGACCGCTATGTCGACGCCATAGTTGACGCACTCGCCACGCGGTAGCGACGGCCCTCAGCGGGCGATGAAATGACTGATGCTCACAGGGTCAGGCACATCGTCATGACATAGCGGAAACCCCCATCGGCCCCGCGTAAGCGCTGCCCACATCCGACGCAGCAACCGCACGGGCGCGCTTTCACTCACCGACCCGATTTCCTCGCCCATGCCGCAAATCTAGGTGTCTTCGCACCTTGCCGCAGCGCTCAGTCCGAGCGCGTTGCACCAACTCGATGGAGCGCGTGCATGGGGCAGCGGTCCCCGACGCGCCGGAACGCTCCGACCGGCTTCGGCTCGGGGCGCGGACGGTGCGATGACCGATGTGCCGGCCGGGTGGGTCTGCCCTAGATTGACCCCATGCTCACTGCCGGCACAACCGCAGCCACCTCATCCATGAATGTCACGACCGGGACCTGGGCTTTCGCCATTGGGTTAGTGCTGGTGTTGCTCGCGATTGACCTAGCGACGAGTAGTCGTAAGCCACACGACGTGAAGTTCCGGGAAGCCGCACTGTGGTCGATCTTCTTCATCGGCGTTGCCATTGGTTTCGGTGTGTGGGTGTGGCAGCAGTTCGGTTCACAGTTCGGCAGCGAGTACTACGCCGCTTACCTAGTTGAGCTGTCACTCTCAGTGGACAACCTCTTCGTTTTCGCAATCATCCTCACGCAATTCGCGGTGCCCAGCATCTTCCACCAGCGCATCCTCCTCGTTGGGGTGTTGCTAGCGATGGTCCTGCGCGGCATTTTCATCGCCATCGGCGCTGCCGCACTTCACGCTTTCGCATTTTCCTTCGTCGTCTTCGGCGGCATCTTGATTTGGACTGGAATCGGGCTCCTACGCCACTGGAATGAAGACCCGGACCCCTCCGACAACATCATGGTGCGCGCTGTGCGACGCGTGATTCCCGTAACAGACACCTACAACGGCGCTGCCATGTTCATTCGCGAGAACGGCAAGCGACTTGCCACACCAATCCTGTTGGTGATGGTGGCCATCGCGGCAACCGACTTACTCTTTGCACTTGACTCAATTCCTGCAACATTCGGTGTCACGCAACAGCCGTTCCTTGTGTTCGCAGCAAACGCATTCGCATTGCTTGGACTGCGAGCGCTGTACTTCCTGCTCAAGGGCTTGCTCGACAAACTGGTGTACTTGTCAATTGCCCTTGCCATCATCCTCATTTTCATCGGGGTGAAGTTGGTGTTCCTCTACGGCTATGAGTCCAAGCAGTCGTGGGGCTTCAAACTCGAAACCAACATCAGCCTGATGGCAATTGCATCGATTCTCATCGTCGCCACTGTGGCCAGCCTCATTAAGTCTGCAAAGGATCCTTCGGCGAGGGCTCACGCGGGAACCGTGCGTTCACATGAGCACGATGAGCAGGACACACGCTAGGAA
>RGCY01000280.1 GCA_009918865.1 Actinomycetota bacterium | reverse complement strand
TTCCACGACGGCCGAAAGGTAAGCCTGCACTCCTCGGAATCTGCCGAAATATTCATCCATCAAGGCTCGTGCCTCAGCGGGCTCGATGCGCAACTGCTGTGCCAATCCGAAAGGACTTAAACCGTAGGCGAGTCCATAAGACATGGCTTTGACCTTTCGGCGCATTGTTGCGTCCACGGAATCTGGGGTCACCCCGAAGACGCCAGCGGCCACTGTGGTGTGGATGTCTTCTCCTGCCGCAAAGGCCGCCTTCAAACCGTCATCACCTGAAAGATGCGCCATTAAGCGCAATTCAATTTGGCTGTAGTCAGCAGTGAGCAGAGATTCAAATCCTCGACCGGCAACAAAGGCCGCACGAATCTTCTGACCATCTGAGGTGCGCACTGGGATGTTTTGCAGGTTCGGGTCCGTGCTTGAGAGTCGTCCGGTGGCAGCAACGAATTGCTGAAATGTGGTGTGAATGCGGTTGTCACTACGCACACATGCCATGAGGCCGGTGATGGTTTGACGCAACCGCGACACTTCTCGAAACTCCAACAAAGTCTGAGGAAGTGGATCCTTTGTAGTTTCGGCGAGCCATGTCAACGCTTCAACATCGGTTGAATAGCCGGTTTTTATGCGCTTGGTGTGCGGAAGACCGCGCACAACGAACAAGATTTCTTGCAACTGTTTTGGTGACGAGAGATTGAATTCAGTCTTGGCAATCTCGTGGGCTTTGCGTTCCACGTCAGAAGCAGCATCCGAGAACTGTGCCTCAAGGCCACGCAATTCATCGCTGTTCACCGCAATGCCGGTGGCTTCCATATCCGCCAACACCGCGGCCGTGGGGATTTCCATGTCGCGCACAAGGTTTAAACCTTCATGTTCGGATAAACGCAAGGTGAGTGTTTCGGCGATTTTCGCGAGTGCAACTGCCGCTGCGGCAATGGTTTCAGTGGCTGAGTCATCATCACCAAAAAGCGCGGCTGGCTCATCGGAGGCTGCCAACTCCATACCCGCCCACATGCGGGCTGCGTCCACCAGCGACGGCACAGCCTGACCTGCCGCCAAGACATACGCAGCCGCACACACATCCATGGCTGGCGTGATGCTGGACGCGGCTACTGCTGCCAAGCGGAATGCCTTTGTTGAGTAGACCGCAAGTTCCTTGGCCTCGTTGAGTAGCCAGTCTCGCTCGGGCCCAGAAGTCGTGAGCACGCTCAGCGGCAGCACATAAGCGCGCCCATCGACACAACCCAAGCCAAGGTGAGCACCGTCAATGTGGGCACCCACGACCCCCTCCACCTTGGAAGCCCAGTCAGCGAAAGTGGTCATCAATGTGACATGTGGTGCCGATCCAGCATCCGCAGATGACCCCGCATGGCTGGCCCGTCCGCGCCCT
>RGCY01000279.1 GCA_009918865.1 Actinomycetota bacterium | reverse complement strand
ACGCGCGTTCACGGGCGGCTACTGGGACTGCCATGACGACGGTATGTACCACTGTGCGGGCTGCGGCACACCGCTGTTTCGTTCCGACACGAAGTTCGATTCCGGTACCGGTTGGCCGAGCTTCTTCGAGCCCGTGAGTGCCGACGCGATCGAGACCCACACCGACACGAGTCACGGCATGGTGCGGACCGAGGTGCGTTGCGCGCGCTGCGGCGGACACCTCGGTCACGTGTTCCCTGATGGGCCGGGGCCCAACGGTGAGCGCTACTGCATCAACTCGGTGTGCCTGAATCTCGAGCCGACCGAAGGTACCGAGTCCTAGACCCGGGAGCGGGTGCTCATGCCGGGCTGAGGAACAGGGGAGCCCAGATCACGCCACCGAGTACGAGCACACGACCGCTCGGAGTGTCTTCAAAACGGTGAATATCAAAACCTTGTCCGACGCGTATTGCAGTAGCCATCTTGTTCTCCTTACACTTCGGTCCGTGCGGTAGCACGAGCCCATTCCAAATCCTCTGGAGCGGTGAGTTTGCGATTGAGTGCCTCACCAGCAACTACAACAACTCGCTTACCTAACAGCTCGACAAGTGTCGCGTCATCAGTTCCCTCCGGGCACGAAGCGTGTGCCTCACGCAAAATTGCGGCACGAAAAACTTGCGGAGTTTGCACCGCTACTAATGACGATCGGTCTGGAGTGTTGACAACAATATTTTGTGCATCGACTTGTTTGATCGTGTCGGTGACACCAATTGCAGGCACAGCACCATCGGCGCCATTGTGCACTTGAGAAATAGTCTCTCTAAATAAATGTTCAGTGGCAAAGGGTCGCGCCGCATCATGAACGCAGATAATCGTTGCTTCTTGCGGCACTGCATTTAGCCCACAGCGCACTGATTCACTGCGAGTTTCGCCACCAGCAACCTGGCCTTCACCCAAAGCGGCGTCGGGTGGTAGCACCACAATTACACCTGCACTCACTGCACTTGCGGTAGCAACCGACCAGTCCAAAACTCGTCGATCTCCGAGCATTGCAAACTGCTTCGGACTCCCAAATCTGGCACCCGATCCTGCGGCCACGACGATTGTCCAAACAATCTCGTTAGGCATGGTTGTCACGCTCATTTAGGGTAGTACCGTCATAACTTCATGACACACGAAGACATACTCTCCAACACTGCTTTCTTCGCAGAAACACCGACAGAAGCACTCACAGCGATTGCTGCTTCGGCCAAGTCTCAAACGCTCCAACGGGGTGACGTGTTGTTCAATGAGGGCGATGTCCCAGACGCACTGTTTGTCGTTCTCAGTGGGCGAATTGCAATTGCCATTGGCAATAAGCCGCTCGACAGTCGCGAAAGCATGTTGGCGCTCATGGAAGATGGCGACTTGTTCGGTGAACTTGGTTTGCT
>RGCY01000278.1 GCA_009918865.1 Actinomycetota bacterium | reverse complement strand
GTCATCGCGCTCTTCATCCATGGTCATTGGTGGATACATACCTTCGGCATACCACTGCAAGTGACCGGAAGTTTCAAACAATTGGGCTTTGGTGATGTGAGGCGAGTAGACAAATTCATAGCCGGATTGCTCGTGGCGCTGCCGGCTGTAGTTCTCCATCTCGCGGCGCACGATGCCGCCCTTGGGGTGGAACACCGCCAAGCCGGAACCAATCTCGTCCGGGAAAGAGAACAGGTCTAGCTCCACACCGAGTCTGCGATGGTCGCGCTTTTCGGCTTCCTCCAACATGGTGAGGTAGGCAGTGAGTTCAGACTTCTCCGGCCACGCGGTGCCATAAATGCGTTGCAACTGCGGATTCTTTTCACTGCCGCGCCAATATGCAGCCGCCGTGCGCATCAATTTGAAGGCGTTCGTGGGGATGTAGCGAGTGTTGGGCACATGCGGCCCCCTGCACAAATCAGTCCAGCAGCGTTCGCCCGAGCGCGGGTCGACATTGTCATACATCGTCAACGTGCCACCGCCAACTTCCATAACTTCGGAGAGGTCGGTGTCTGCACCTGACTTCAACCCAACAAGTTCAATCTTGTAAGGCTCTTGGGACAGTTCCGCTAGCGCGGCGTCATCACTGGTCTCACGGCGTTTGAAGTGTTGACCGGTTTTGATGATTTCAATCATCTTCGCCTCGAGCGCCACGAGATCTTCAGGAGTGAAGGGGCGAGCCGGGTCGAAGTCGTAATAGAAACCGTCTTTGACCGGTGGGCCAATGCCCAATCGAGTTTGTGGGAACAGCGTCTGAACGGCTTGGGCAAGCACGTGTGCGGTTGAGTGGCGCAACACTGCCAAGCCCTCAGGCTCGCTGGTGCGCACTGGTTCGACGACGGCACCGTCCGCGAGCGGCTGGTCAAGGTCAATCAGCGCACCATCAACGCGCGCCACAACCACATCCTTGAACGCTGCGCCCTTGAACAGGTCAGCACCTGTTGTGCCGGCAGCCACCTGTTGAGGCTCGCCGGACACGGTGATGCTGATGTGTTCACTCATAGGCGCAGCGTACCGACGCAGGTGGTGCCGTTTGCCGCGCATCGCTGCCATGCTTACGCCCATGCTTCCTTGGAGCCATGAGTTCAACGGCCGACTTGAACAGCGCGAGATTGACTCCGCCGCCCTGCGCGGTAACCATCTCGGCGACCCACATGTGCGACCCATCTGGGTTTATCTGCCCCCGGAATACGACACGCACTCACAGCGGCGATTCCCCACTGTCTATGTGATTCAGGGCTACACCGGCCATGTCGTCGCGTGGGCAAACCGCGGGCCATTTCGCCAGCCCTACATCGAAACCGCAGACATCTTGTTTGCTCGCGAAGACGTGCCCGGTTGCGTGATGGTCTATGTGGACGCGTGGACGGC
>RGCY01000277.1 GCA_009918865.1 Actinomycetota bacterium | reverse complement strand
CGCGGACTTGCTCCTTGTTGCTGTCGGCCGTGGTCCAAGTAGCGATGGTCTTGGTTACGAGCAGGTTGGCGTGGCCATGGATCGCGGATGGGTGCTTGCAGATGAGCGCTGCCGCACAAACATCGCCGGAGTGCGTGCCGTCGGCGATCTCGTGCCTGGCTTGCAATTGGCGCACCGCGGTTTTCAGCAAGGGATTTTCGTTGCCGAAGACATCGCTGGCCTCAACCCACGTGTGATTGACGAAAAGGCAATCCCACGGGTGACTTACTGCGAACCAGAGATTGCCAGCGTCGGACTCACGGAGGCTCAAGCCAAAGAGCAGTACGGCGATGTTGAGTCATATGAATACAACCTTGGCGGCAACGGTAAGAGCCAGATTCTCGGAACGACTGGTTTCATCAAACTAGTTCGCCGCAAGGACGGTCCGGTTGTCGGAGTGCACATGGTGGGTAGCCGCGTTGGCGAACTCATCGGCGAAGCGCAACTTGTCTACTCATGGGAGGCCTACCCGGACGACGTTGCGCCATTGATTCACGCACACCCAACGCAAAACGAAGCATTCGGTGAAGCGTTCCTAGCTTTGGCTGGAAAGCCACTGCACGCACACGCGTGAGCCGCATAAAACTGGGTAACCTCTGAACTGACCACAGCGAGACGAAGCGACACAAGGAGTCTGACGGCCATGGAAACTCGGGTTGTGATGCCGGCACTCGGCGAGAGTGTCACGGAAGGCACAGTCACCCGCTGGCTTAAAAACGTGGGCGACACCGTCTCGGTCGACGAGCCGCTGCTCGAAGTCTCCACCGACAAGGTCGACACCGAGATTCCCTCGCCAGTGGCTGGCATTCTCACGAGCATTTCAGCTCAAGTTGACGCTGTCGTTGCTGTGGGTGGCGAACTTGCTGTCATCGGTGGTGAAGCTGGTTCTGCCATGCCAACACCGGCCCCGGTTACTGAACAGGTTGCCGCGCCGGCTCCGGTTGTGACTCCACCCACACCTGCTGCAACTGCTGCTCCTGTTGCTGCTGTTGCACCTCAAGCACCCACGCCAGCGGCCGCACCGGCTGCGAGTGGTGCAAGCAGTGCGTTAACGCCGGTGGTGCTACCTGCACTTGGCGAAAGTGTCACTGAAGGCACAGTCACGCGTTGGCTCAAAAACATCGGCGATTCAATTGCTGCTGATGAACCACTGCTTGAAGTGTCCACGGACAAGGTTGACACCGAAATTCCATCTCCTGCATCCGGAACTGTTGCCGAAATCTTGGTTGGCGTAGATGACACCGTCGCTGTCGGTTCAGTGCTGGCACAGATTGCCACTGGAGCAAGCGCACCTGCACCTTCCGCACCGGCTGCCGCAGCGCCTACACCTGCTGCGTCTGCTCCAGCACAGGCACCGGCCGCTCCAGCTGC
>RGCY01000276.1 GCA_009918865.1 Actinomycetota bacterium | reverse complement strand
GAAACCACAATCAAACCACTTGTGTTGATTCATCACCCAAACTGAGCCAGTGTTCACGTTGAATATTGAGCCACTGGTTTTAGGGAAGTTTTGTTCAGTTGGTTGTGGATAAGTCTATCTGCTCTGGGGCTTTGGCTTCTCCTTTCTGGGCTTTTGCCCGCTGAGGTTTGGTGGGTGTGGCGGCTGCCGTTGAATGCTTGAACCGCCAACTCTCATTGCCGGTCTCCACGATGTGGCAGTGATGCGTCAGCCGGTCCAGCAGGGCCGTGGTCATCTTGGCATCCCCAAACACATTGCTCCATTCCGAGAAGTTCAGGTTGGTTGTGATCACCACGCTGGTGCGCTCGTACAGCTTGGAGAGCAAGTGAAACAGCAGTGCCCCACCGGACTGGGTGAATGGCAGATAGCCCATCTCATCCAGGATCACCATGTCCACGTACATCAGCCTGTAGGCCATCTGGCCCGTCTTGTTTTGCGCCTTCTCCAGCTCCAGGGCGTTGACCAGCTCGACCGTGGAGAAGAACCGCACGCGTTTGCCATGCGCACGGATAGCCTGAACGCCCAGACTGGTGGCCAGATGGGTTTTTCCCGTGCCAGGGCCTCCCACCAACACCACGTTGTGCGCTGAGTTCACAAACTCTAGCCCATGGAGCTTCTGGACCAAGGCCTCATCAACATGGGCCTGCGTGAAGTCGAAGCCCACCAGATCACGATGCGCCGGGAATCGGGCCACACGCATCTGATAAGCCATGGAGCGCACCTCGCGTTGCGCCTTCTCGGCCTTGATCAATTGCATCAGCACCGTTTCGTGGTCCAGCGACTTGATGCGGGCCGTGCCTTGAACCTCTGGCCAGGCACTGGCCATGCCGTGCAGTCCCAACTCCTTGAAGTCAGCAATCATGTCAAGCATGGTTCACCTCCTGATCTCTCCATTGCTGGGCCCGCAGTCGGTCATACCGATCCACATTGGCTTGTGATGGCTTGTTCAGGCTCAGGTGGGTGTGCACCGGCTCGTTGTTGCGACTGGGCTCCTTCAGGCGCGAGAGGACGTTCAGTACATGCTCAGCGCTGACCCTTCCAGTCTGCAAGGCCAGCTCCACGGCCACCAGCACCGCCTCCAGACCGTGCAAGGTGACTGCATTGAGCACCTGCGCCATGACCCGATCGCCACCCGGGTGCCGTAATAACTGGTCCTGTAATTGCCGCAATGGCTCGGGCATCGTCCTGAATGGGGCGCCGTTGCGCAGCGCCCCAGGCTTGCGCTCGATCAGCGCGATGTAGTGCGTCCAGTCGTAGATCGTCTGGTCCCGCTCAAAGCAGCGCTTGATCCGGATGAACTCCCCATCTGGCGAGACCACCATCAGGTGATCGTGGTACACCCGCACACTCACCATGGCATTGACCCACTCG
>RGCY01000275.1 GCA_009918865.1 Actinomycetota bacterium | reverse complement strand
GTGCCGTGCACGCTTGGCACTTGCTTCAGCAATGAGACCCAGCCCACCTTGTCCCCCGTCGTGGCTACCTCCTCTGGTACTGGCATTCGTCTAAGCATTCCCTTTGCAGTGTTCCGCGTCTTGTTCTTGGTAACGCTGTTTCCTCGTCTCGATGACGTCGTGAGCTCCATCGTCGCGCCCAACAACTACCTCGGATGGGTGGATGGCGCGGGCGTTGCCGTCATCAACACACTGCAGTTCCAGATTGGCTCCACCACTGCTAACTGTACCGAGCAGCTCGATGCGCAGAGCATCTACATGCTTTACCGCCAGTTCTTGACCCCGTTCGAGCTGAATGAGGTCATGGTGGCGGCGGGATTTGACTACAATGGTACAGTTGCGTCGGAGCACTTGATGCACAAGAACCAAAGCACGCGCTTGGCCAAGTCGCGCATCTTCTCTGCGCTCTTGCCGTTCTGGTTCTACCGCGACCACTCGAGCTTCAACCGCGTGGCTGCCTCTGGTCAGGATCTGTTCCTGAACTTTGCCCAGCGCTCTGGTAATGCGCTCCTGACCGTATCTCAGGACGGTACTCGCATCAATTCAGCGCTTGCAACCACCACCAACTTGACCACCCTGAACTCCGCTGTTTCATGGACCAGCTCCAGCGTCCGCATCTGCGCCGATGGTCTTTACTTCCTCCAATCGGATATCGTCGATATCTCTGGCAAGGCCGAGTACCCCATGTCGGTCTCTCGTAGCTACTCTGTGTCGCTGCTCGCGTCTGGCGGCACTGCCCAGACCTTTAATCAGCAAATCAACAACTCCGTGGGTCTTCTGCAGTTCTACACGGGTGCCATTCTCCAAGCCAACTTGGACAAGGGTCGCTACTTTACCTTCACGGCATTGGACTCCACTCTCCTCGCGCCCGTCGAGAACTCTGTCATCAACCCCGCAGCCACCCTTCTCAAGATCAGTAATCAATCCGAGCAGAACTCATCCACGTTGCAGGAGATTGGCGAGTCCAACACGGGCAACGTGCTGAATGCTCAGCGCGGCGCTGGTTCTATGAGCAAGAACTCTTTCCGCCCAGTGGATGGTGGCCTGTTCGCTTACAGCTACGCGTGGGATGCCGGTGCTCCCGCCCAAGGCGGCTTCAAGGGCGCTGCGCTCATCAACACCTACCCCACGGCCGCGGTCGTTGGTGCGACTCGTGCCACCGATGCGCTCGGTACCAACTTGGGCGCAAACACCGTGTACATTGTGACCCTTGAGCTAAACCAGTTCCGCCACGATGGCAAGGGTGCGGTCGGTGCGCGCTTCTCGTAAACTCAGTTCTGAAGTACACCCCCCCCCTCCCACATAGAGTCACATATCGGAACATGAAAAAATCACTTGGTATATAGTCACATATCGGAACATGAAAAAATCAC
>RGCY01000274.1 GCA_009918865.1 Actinomycetota bacterium | reverse complement strand
CGCGGCCGCCTGGTGGTGTCACCCTTCAAGGCGGGCGGTTTCCTGATCGGGCTGTACCGCCTCGAAAGCGCGCGCACGGATGAGATGAAGGCGCAGTGAAGGTGGGCGCGGCTTCGGGTGAGAGAGGGAAAACGATGGGAAGAGGGAATTATGGAGTCCGCGCAACTCGAAATCCGACGGCGTAGTAGCGGTAGTCGGGCGAGGCAAGGTAGACGTAGCGCAGTGACGCGCGGCAATAGCCTGAGTTGCCACCCCAAGCGCCGCCACGCAATAGACGGCTGTTACCGCTACTGGGCCCGGTCGGGTTTGTCTGCGCATCTGACGCATATGCGCCCCACCAGTCCTGACACCACTCAAACACATTGCCAGCCATGTCATACAAGCCAAAGCCGTTGGCAGCCTTCCCGGCAACAGCGTGGGTTTGACCGCCGCTGTTGCTGCCGAACCACGCAATCGTGCCCAACTGGTTGTCGTCGTTGGTGCCGTTCAGGTAACCCGGCATTCCGTGGAAGGCCGTCGTGGTGCCAGCGCGGTACGCATACTCCCACTCCGCTTCGGTGGGCAAGCGCATACCGGTCGCCGTGCAGAACGGCTGGATGTCGTTCCAACTCACCTGCTCCACAGGGCGGCTGGTGTCGCCCGTGAAATAGCTGGGGTTGCTGCCCATCTTGGTCACCCACTGTGCCTGCGTCACTTCGGTACGACTCAGGTAGAAAGCGTTGGTCAGCGTCACATGGTGCTGTGTTTCATCGCTGCCGCAGCCATAACTGTTCGACGCACTGCACCCCATGGTGAACGTCCCTGGCGGAATCAGCACCATCTCAATACCAGTGCCATTGTCACGCACGCGCCACGGCTTACCTGTGGCCGTAATCGCGGCACGCAGCGTGGGGTCAGGCACTGCGTTGGCATTGGGTGCGAACTCCAACACAGTACTCCATGGCGGGACGTAGCTATATGCGCCGCCTAGCGCTGCCGTGTTGCCACCAACTGTCGTCAACATCACATTCGCTGGGCCCAAGACTCCTGGTGGGGTGACTGCTCTCACAGTCGTGTCATCCACAACCACCACGTTGCTTGCGACAACGCCGCCCACCTTGACCTGCCTAGCGTAAGAGAGCGAAGTTCCGGTGATGGTGATCGTGGTCCCACCCTCTGTTGGGCCGTACGACGGTGATACTGCCGTAATGCTTGGTGGATCTTCCGGACACACGCTTCCCCAGTCCAGCAGCAGGATTGCCACATCACCGCCACCGATCTCCCCATCGCCATCCAGATCACTCGGACACGGCGGATTCGCGATCGCCAGCGTGCACAGCACGCCCATGGCGGCAGCAAGTGACAGGCGGCGCAGGGTTGCGGTCAGCAAGCAAACGCGATTCTTCAAGATGGACATGCGCCGGACCTCCGGAAATGGGTTGAC
>RGCY01000273.1 GCA_009918865.1 Actinomycetota bacterium | reverse complement strand
TCCCGTTCGTCGCGGGTGTGGGGCGGATGAACTACTACCGGTTCCTCGGTGCGAACCTCACCGGCGCGGTGTGCTGGGGCATCGGCATCACACTCCTTGGCCACTGGTCTGGCCGGAACGAGCTCGTCCGCTACATCGCCTACGGCATCGCGTTGGTGTTCATCGTCGGCTCGCTGATCACCGCGCTGCGCTGGTGGCTCGCAGACCGCCGGGCAAGCAGTTAGTGAGACGCGGTTGTTCGCGGGGGTCGGGTTCGTCTGTGTGGATGTGGCCGAGGCTGAGACTCGGGGGCTTGCGCGCAGGGGCTTATAAACCACCGCCGGCGTAAACTTTTTCGGGCTGCTTCGCACAAATCGACGCAACGTGACCGAACACTTGCAGGAGGGACAAAACCCAAATGGGAGTGTCAAGCCAATGTGCGGCACTCTCATCACCGCCCACAACAGGTGTCCGGAAAGCCGGGTGAGGCTGCGTCGGGGTAGACCAATCGTCCACCCCGACACACCTCATCGTTTAGATCGCGATGTACCTATTTCCGCGCTGGCATAACGGAGATTGTTGCAGTTGCTAGGTCGATGCCATTCCAAGTTGCCTGGAGTGTGACCAGCCCAGCGCTAGCAAAACCAATAGAAGATTTTGCCGTCCCAAGAGACCCCGAGGTCAGATTCGCGGACCCCCCATCCCAACGCAGCACAACAGTTTCACCCGGTGGGAGGTACGCCACACTCACTGTTGCATCGCGACCAACCGTTGCAGTCTTTGGCATGAGCACCGTGGTGATCCACAACGTCCCGGTTGCTTGCAGCCTCACCCAGCGCTTCTTGCTCGAGTCCAAATAAGTCTGGGCTGCAAGCAACTTCATCTTGCCTGCTTGCGGAGCTTTCAAGGTGAATAGTGCTGTGCCATCAGCATTCACAGGAACGCTGGATGTTGCTCCATTCGCGGTCACGCTGATTGAAGGCGTCGCAGTGCTAGCCCCCACAACTACGACTGAGGCTATGCCGCCAGCCCCAGTCACAAGTGGGTTAGCGGGACAGATGCGGAAGGCATCGGAACCGACGAGCACTTGTGGCGATGCTTCACTGAACCGACTGATTCCCGCGGGTGTCAACGCTGCTACACGAACTCGAACCTTTGAACCACAGCCGAGACCCGACATGCGCTGGCTGTTCGCTGTGGACTCTGCTTGACCGTAGGTCAACCAAGGCCCGGAACCAATCTGGTACTGAACAACGTATCCCGTGGTCTGCGCCATGTTTGGAACCTGTGGGAGAGACCACGAAACATTGACACCATCGGGCCCAACGGCAGCAGCGGCGATCTGCTGCACCGGCTTGCCAAGAAATGTCAGTCGCGCCCAGCCGTGTCCACTGTTGTAGCCCAGGTTCGTGAGATCGCCTTCGGCATAAGAGCCGCCGCCGCCGCCTGCTGAAGTGAGGC
>RGCY01000272.1 GCA_009918865.1 Actinomycetota bacterium | reverse complement strand
AAAGGGGCCGTTCATGAACCATCCGATTGTGGAAGGGCACGCTGCTGTGCGCGCGGCACTTCGTGACCCGGAGCGATATTCATCTGATTTGCAAGGGGACAGAGATGTCCGCACATACAAGCAACTTCCCTTAGAAGTCGACCCACCAACTCACGGCGATTATCGTGCGATTTTGACCCCACTTTTCAGCGCGGATCGTGTTGCTGGGTTGGCTCCGCAATTCCGAGCCATTGCAGACGACCTACTCGATGAACTGGTGCAGAAATCAACATTTGATGTGCCGAAAGATCTCGCCTTAGAAATGGTTGTGCGGTGTCTTGGGGTTGTGTTTGAGCGCCCAGGCGACGTGGACGAGTGGCGTTCGTGGGGTCCGGATGTGTGGATCACAACTGAGAACGGACGCAGCGGCGAGCACTTGCAGACATATCTTGAGCAGACTTTTGCGGATGTTGCAGCAAACCCTGGAACTGACGCATTCTCAGTAATTGACAGTGCAACAATCAATGGCCGACCATTGTCCGAGCAGGAAAAGCACGGCATCGCAAACATCATTTTGGCCGGCGGCCGTGACACGGTCGTGAAACTGATGACCGGCTTCATGTGGCACCTCGGCAAGAATCCAGATGTAGTTGCGGAGTTGTCGAAAAATCGAGTGGCCATAGCGCGTGCAATTGACGAAATGGTTCGGTGGCTCAGCCCACTGCCCATGATGGAACGAATTGACACCACGCGGTCCACCGATAGTGACGAACCTGCCTACACCTGGATTGCTTTTGTGAGCGCAAATCATGATGCGACGGTGTTTGACCAGCCTGAGCAGATTGACCTCGCACGCCACCCGAATCCCCACATGGGTTTTGGCGGAGGTCCCCATGCCTGCATTGGTAATCAAGTGGCAAAAGCAGAGACCCGAGCATTGTTAGAGTCACTTTTCGACTCGGGGCTTACATGGCACATAACTGATGCAGACATCGACTGGGTGAACGTTTCGGATTCTCGAATTCCTGGGCGATTCCACAGTGTGACTGCCGCTTGGAATAGGTAGAGGCCGTTCTCAGGCAAGTCTCAGGCGGTAAACCGCGCCATCAATTGCCGAGTTGGTGCGCAATCAGCGACGATATGCACATGTCGCTTCCCCAAATGAACCTCACTCGGAACCCACGTCGCTACCGAATGACCGCGGTCTTATCCGTGGTTGCCGCAGCCGTGGGAGTTTCAGCTCTGGTGGTGCCAACGGCATCCGTCTCAGCGACCCCAGGTGTTGTTTCTTCGTTAGTGATTCACGTGCCAGGCACCGCGCGCACAATTCCATCCAGCGCATCGGTGTCGTTCACCGCAACGACGGGGTCCACTGCGACGACCACCGCGAATGCCGCTGGCAGCGATGACTATGGCTGGTTTGCACTTGTGTCTGTGCCCACTGGCGCGCTAACTGGTCGC
>RGCY01000271.1 GCA_009918865.1 Actinomycetota bacterium | reverse complement strand
AGAACCTCGGAAACGAGGAAACCGTGTTCGCCCTGGTGGTCGAGCAGTTGATGAGTGCCTGTCACAAGAACGGCCTACTCGCCGAAGACGGCCACCAGGCCTGCCTGGACACCATCAAATCCGGGTTCACCGCCGGACGTCGCTACAAGGAGGTTTGCTGATGGCTCAGTTCAGCCTGTGGCCCGCCACACGCAATCACCCAACTTGGCAAAACCTGACGCTGCCTGCACGCGCCCTCCTCATCGACATGTGCGTGCTCGTCGCTGATGGAGAGCGCACCGAGTACCCCGGCGGATTCTTTCTCGCAGAATGGATCGGCTTCTGCGCCTACCTCAAGATCAACACCAAGAAGGCAATCGCTGAGCTCGAGGAGAACAAGATCCTCCAACGCATCGATGACCCTGAAGGTTGGCTGATCAACGGGTGGACGGACCGAGCCCGTGTGTTGAGGCCAACGTCAGCAGAGGGGAAGGCAATGCCCCTTGGGCAGAAGCCTGCTGCGCACTACGCCAAGCAGCGGAGCAAGGCGATGCAAGCAGGTCAGGACCCGGTTGCAGCGCCCCCAAAGCCTGACAAGCCTTGGGTTGACACCTCATATGAAGAAGTTGATCCATTGGACGAGTTGTTCACTTGATTCATTTCAGCATTGAATCAGTGCTTCATCTGTCCATATGAACAGTGTTTCATCTGTTCAGTTCTCCAGTTGAACATTGGCTCATTGATTCATTTCTTCATTGCTCATTCAAGGTGCAGGTCTACCTGCAGGACAACATGCAGTCACTCCTGCAGGTAGACCCCACAAATCCGCACAGCAATTCGGCATCACATTTACCAGTTCATTTACACGATGAGATACACAGAGGAGCACAGTGTCACAACGAAACAAGAGCACCAATGGTGCAGGTTCAGTGTTCAAGCGCAAAGACGGCAAGTGGGTTGCACAGGTGTGGGACCCAGTGCAGCGAAAGAAGGTGCAGAGGTACGCCTCAACACAGAAGCAGGCCCGGGTCCTGCTTGCTGAGATGAAGAGGCGCATCGACCAGGCAGTTCCTGCTACTGATGTTCGCTCGGCCTTGGCTGATTACAGCCGCGATTGGTTGCAGGAGCGCGCGGGTCGCAGGCGATCTGGTAACACTGTCCGCAGCTACGACTACCGATTGGCAACTTACGTACTGCCCAAGCTGGGTCACTTGCACGTAGGCGCAGTAAAGATTGCGGACATCGAGCGGCTCTTCGACCAACTCGCCGCAGGCGGATTGAGCCACAGCTCAATCAAGGGAGTGAAGAACGCCCTGGCGGCCATGTACTCGGACGGCCTGAGGGACCGGGTCCTTGCACACAACCCCGCTGCACAAGCGCAACTGCCCCTGCAGGGCACAAGAAGCCGGCAGAAGCCGCCACCGACGCAGGCGGTGACCGATTTGCTGAGGGAGATCGAGT
>RGCY01000028.1 GCA_009918865.1 Actinomycetota bacterium | reverse complement strand
GGATAGCGCAGCGACGATCAACAGGACTGCATCAGCGCCTGCAGCACAGGCCTGGATGACTTGCCACTCGTCGATGATGAAGTCCTTGCGCAGTACCGGCAAGTGAACAACCTCACGGACAGCTTCAAGATCGTGTATCGAACCGTGAAACCACTGCGGCTCGGTCAAAACGCTCACCATTGAGGCCCCACCTGCCTCGTATTGCGAGGCCAAAACGGCAGGTTGGGCGATTTCGGCTAGTTGTCCGGCGCTCGGGCTTCGACGCTTCACTTCAGCAATCACACTGACATCAGAAGTGCGCAGTGATGACAGCACATCCAAAGGGGGTCGTTGGTGTAGGCGCTTCTCCGCGGCCACCTGCAGATCAGCGAGCGGTGTCTGGCTGCGCAGGCGTGCTACATCTGCTCGTGTCGCGGAGATAATCTCCGCAAGGACACTCATGACGAACTCAGGTGTCGCTACCGACGAGCTCGGCCCGAGACTTCTGCCCAAAGCCCAGTGATTGCATCACTTTGCCGACCACCGCGCCAACACCGCAGACAGCAATTCCGGCCCAGAACAACGACACATGAGCGAACCACAATGCAAAACCACTGATGGTCATGCCAACCAGCATGATGATGACGGCCGTCCACGCGGCTGGAGTTGAGCCGTGGTCAGTCTCTGATGCGCTCATTGCAGATGCTCCTTCGAGTCAGGGTGACATCGTAAGTGCAGGCACACGACTTGGCGCGCCGCGCTGACCGGTCTCTAAATCAAGGAGGCGTGAGGGTCCTAGGGGCGCGAGAGCGGTGCGTGCTGGGTCCACTCACGGTGCGCGTGGGGTGCACTAGCGGTGCACTATGAGCACCACGACAACCGGTTCATCAAAGGCGTGGCTGACTGGTGCTTGAATCACGTGACTCTCCGGCCGTGGGATCTTCGCCGCGATCTAGGGCCGCCCACATCTGAGTGCCATCAACGTCCGCATCGGAAATCTGGCGCGACTCACCTCTGTGTGCGGACTGCCGCTGGTAGCGCCTGGACAGTCCAGACCAAGACGGCACCTTTAAGACACCGATAAATCCTGCTGCCATGAAGACTAGGCATCCGAGCGTGCACACGACCACGGGGATCGGGTGCACTGACGCCTGCGCTGTCTCGCTGATGCCCTGCTGGATTCGCAGGCCAGCCATCTGAATCTTTTGCGTCAGAAGAGCTATTGCATATCCCACCGCAATACCTGCCGTCACAATGCTAGCGAGTGCACTCACTCGGACCCACAACCTACTTGCGACCAGCATCGCAACCGTGGTCGCAAGTCCGAGCAGTGGTAAGACCGCGACAGCCGTGCTGAGCTCACGGCCTGCGAGATCTCGTCGCAGACCCAATGTCGCCACGGCCACATCTGCAAATGAAACCCACACCTGGGATGCACTCCACGCGTTCGCGATAAGTGAGAACACAGCCGCCACGACGGCAGTCCCTTTCGAACGCGAACGTGCATCAGTCACGTTGCTCATCGTGCCATGTACGTCTGCGTGCCCTACCGTGGCTTCATGACATCGGCGCAGGCAGTTGCTCGACGTGAACGCGAACTTCTCTGCAGTGCCTTCGAACGCTTGGGTCCAGACGCGCCGACGCTGTGTGATGGATGGCGCACACGTGACTTGGCTGCGCACTTGATTGCGCGCGAGTCGCGACCCGATGCCGCAGCAGGTCTGGTGATTCCCGCGCTTCGCGACCGACTCAATAATGTGATGACCACCATCGGCGCAAAGCCGTGGCCCGAACTCGTGAACCTCGTACGCAATGGACCACCGGCCTGGTCTCCCATGCGTTACACGGAAGGTTTGGCCAATCTCGTTGAGTTTGTTGTGCATCGTGAAGATGTGTTGCGTGCACAAGGTGAGCCCACGTTGGAAGACCGAGACAGAGACACAATGTCGGTGCTCTGGCAGAGGGTGAACATGAGCGCTGCCTTGATGTTCCGCCACGATGCAGTGGACATTGTTTGTCCTGACTTTGGTCACTGGCGTAGTCGACGTAGCCGCTCTGGCATGCTTACGGTGACCATCACTGGCTCTCCTGTGGAAGTGCTGTTGCTCGCAACTGGGCGTCCACATCGCTGCAGTATCGACGGCGACCCACAAGCGCGCGCTGAATTTGAACAGCGACGGCGTGCCATCTAATTCCCTGAGTCACACTTTCTCTAACGCCGAGAGAACAGCAATCGCGCAAGCACTGGGCTTGCAATCAATGTCACCACACATGCAGTGACTGTTGTATTCACATCCCTGATCACTGCCCACACTGCAGCATTGAGCAAAGTAGCGAGAACCACGAGTGTCATAACGCGACGCCGACGGCGGCGCGCAAGCAAACCCTGCTGGCCTCCCGACAGTGGTCGCCAGACGCCGCGAGCGAAAGATCCGCCACCCCGTGCCGGTGTGGCAATGATGTTGCGCACCCACTGCCACCGAGCGCGCCGTTGTCGGGCTCGCTCCCGTTTGATGCGATCGTGTTCGCGCTGCTCAAGCAATGCTTGTCGCCGGCGTGCACGCTCTTTGCTCATGGCCGCAGAATGCCACGCGAAACGACGCTTGCCGTCACCCCATAGGACTGCTGCCACCGGGTCGGCACCCATGAAAGCGCATTGCAAGCCTCCGGCAAAGACACAGGGCTTGGCAGACAAACGACGGCCGGGGTCGTACCGTGGTCCCGTGTCCGAGCCCGATAACTCCAGCGTCATCGGGCTTTTTCCGTTAGACACAGTGTTGGTGCCCGGACTGGTATTCCCGATGCACATTTTTGAGCCGCGCTACCGCCAATTACTACGCGATGTCCTGGCAGCACCAGAAGATCAACGTGAATTCGGCATTGTGGCGACGCGCGTGGTGGACCACAACGGTCGCAGTTGGTACCCGATCGGCACCAGCGCCCGAGTTGGCGACGTGGATGCATATCCAGACGGGCGCAGCGACATCACCACAATTGGACATCGTCGCTTTGAGGTCATTGACATCCTTGAGGACGGTAGCCCCTACCTCAAGGCTCGTGTGCGGTGGTTGCCCGAAGACACAGAGTCCGCGGCTGAAGACTCAGCCACGCGAGCCGCAGGTGTGCGTGCTACCGCACTCTTCGCGCGATATCGCAGCCTTATCGCAGACGATGACACGGACATCTCGGATTTACCCGATGACCCACACTTGTTGTCATTCGTGTTGACTGCCGCTGTGCCTCTGCCGACGCAGAAACGTCAGCAGTTGCTCGAGGCGCCCACCACACTGATACGACTTGAGACTGCCTGCAGGTTTCTCGTTGACGAAATTGCCGCTGCGCGATTGCTGCCGTCAATTCCGTTATCCGCCGAGAGGCTGCAACCAGATCAGGCCAATTAATTCTCTAGCGCTTGTCTGACCGAACTGCTGAGGCAATTAGAACAACGACCAGCCACATCAGTGGTGCCGCGGCCAACACACCATAGGCGTGAACGCGGGCCGGCTCAATCAAAGTCGCACCCACTGCAAGGCGCTCCGGCGGAAATGGCGCATCCCAATGTGCGTCAACACCATCAATGAACGGACCAACAACCAGAACCAGACTGGAGAATCCGAGCTGAAGCGCTGCACCAAGCACGACCGCACTCGCGGTCAGGTGCTCAGTGCGGGCAGGCAAAACAGCAACCGAAGCACTGATGAGAGCGACGATTGCCGTGATGACAGCAAAAGTGACATCCGCTCCGAAGACCTTTGCGGCAGCGCCTTCATCGAAGACACCCATGCCCTGATCACTCACGGCAACAACTCGCGGCCGCAGATGCACCCATGCAGGTGCGGCGACAGGAATGAGTGCAGTTGCCACTATCGCCGCCTGCACTAACGGACTACCCCTGCGAAGTCGCACTGCAAGATTCTCAGAACTACGAGTCATGCCGCGCCACCAAGGACCCCTGGGCCAAACAGAGCCTTGATGTCCCCAAACAATGCAGTCGTGGGAGTGACTCGCAGGTCGTCATCCAATTTGACAACGGTTACACGCTCGCCATTCATCAATTTCAGATGCACGTCCACTGGTCCTGGATGGACGGCAAGGATGTCTTTCAAGCGGTTCATCATGACCGGCACACAACGGGCAGCCTGCAATGTCAACACGACCGGCCCCCGGTGTCCAGCCTCGGTGTCAACCGCAGTGATGTCGGTGGCGCTTACTCGTTGGGCTTCATCGCGCTCATCCACCCGAGCCCGGATGGCAACGACCATGTCTTCCACCAATAAACCTGCGACTGCGTCATAGGTCTTAGGAAAAACCATGACTTCTGTGCTTCCCGAAACATCCTCTAGGACTAAGGACGCCCACGGTTTGCCCTGTTTGGTGACGCGTCGTTGGACTGACGACACCATGCCCGCCAATGTCACGACTGCCCCGGCGCCACGCTCGGCGAGATGTGCAATTGATGTGTCTGCGGCACGGGCCAGAACATGCTCCAGGCCATTGAGCGGATGATCAGAGACATACCAACCGAGCATTTCGCGTTCATGCGTCAACAGTGTGCGTTTATCCCATTCATCCAAAGCCGGAATGGACACAATCGAACCGGTGACGTCGCCACCGGCATCAGCGAACAGGTCAAACTGACCGACCGAGGCAGCACGCTTTGTTTCCATCGCCGCGTCGACAAGATCGGCGTGTACTGCAACAAGGGCCTTGCGCACATGCCCAAGCGAGTCGAAGGCTCCGGCCTTGACCAGACTTTCAACGAGGCGCTTGTTGCACACACTCGCATCAACTCGAGCAAAGAAGTCATGAATGTCGCGGTATGGACCATGCTCTTGACGTTCAGTCACGACAGACTGCACTGCAGCCTGACCAACATTGCGAATTGCGGTCAGACCAAAGCGGATTTCATCGTCAACTGGCGTGAAATCTGCATCTGAAGAGTTGATGTCCGGAGGTAGCACGCGAATGCGCATGTTGCGACATTCGTTGAGATAGACAGCCGACTTGTCCTTGTCGTCCTTCACGCTGGTGAGCAGAGCCGCGAGATATTCAGTTGGGAAGTTGGCTTTCAGATATGCAGTCCAATACGACAACATGGCATAGCCGACGGTGTGAGCCTTGTTAAATGCATAGTCACTGAACGGAACCAGAATTTGCCACAAGCGGTCGATTGCGTCATCGGAGAATCCACGCTCCCGCATGCCATCACTAAATGGTGGGAACTCTGCATTCAAAATCTCAGCGTTTTTCTTGCCCATAGCACGACGTAAGAGGTCTGCCTTTGCTTGCGTATAGCCGGCAACTCGTTGCGCAATTGCCTGCACTTGTTCTTGATACACAATCACGCCGTAGGTCGGAGCAAGAATGTCTGCCAATGGCTCCGCTAATTCAGGGTGCAGTGGCTCGATCGGCTCCCGGCCGTTCTTGCGATCTGCGTACTTGGTGTGCGAGTTCTCTCCCATTGGACCAGGCCGGTAGAGAGCGATGACCGCAGAGATATCCGCGAAGGAATCAGGAACCATGGATCTCAACAACGAGCGCATCGGGCCGCCATCGAGTTGGAACACGCCGAGCGTGTCACCTCGTGACAACAGCTCGAAAGTGGCTTTGTCATCAAATGGTAAGTCCTCAACGGCAATCGTTATGCCCTTATTCCGCTGAATATGTTCAAGGGCAGTGTCGATGACACTGAGATTGCGAAGACCCAGGAAATCCATCTTTAGAAGACCGAGCTTCTCGCAGGTCCCCATGTCGAACTGCGTGATGATTGCCCCATCTTGCTCACGTCGCCATAGCGGAATCACATCGAGCAGTGGCTTGCTGCACATAATGACACCGGCGGCGTGGACACCGGGTTGTCGTTTCAGGCCCTCAATTCCTCGCGCAGTGTCAATGATTTGAGCAACATCAGGCTCCGAGTCATACAGGGCACGCAGTTCTGCCGTTTCGGGGAAGCGCTCGTCACTTGGATCGAATGCTGCACCTAGCGAAACTTCCTTGCCCATGACTGCCGGGGGAAACGCTTTGTTGATGCGATCTCCGAGCGCGTAAGGCATACCCAGTGCTCGCGACGCGTCTTTGATTGCAGCCTTAGCCTTAATGGTGTTGTAGGTGACGATTTGAGCAACTCGATCTTCGCCGTACTTCGAAGTTGCGTACCGAATCATCTCGCCGCGATAACGCTCGTCAAAGTCCATGTCGATGTCGGGCATCGACACCCGTTCAGGGTTCAAGAACCGCTCGAATAGCAAACCGTGCTCTATGGGATCAAGCTCAGTGATGCCTAGGGCGTAGGCAATGAGGGAACCTCCGACAGAACCACGACCCGGACCCACCCGAATCCGATTGCGTTTGGCGTAAGCGATGAGGTCAGCAACCACCAGAAAGTACCCAGAGAAGCCCATTTTCGACAAAACCGAGAATTCAAATTCCGCTCGCTCTTGGTACTCAACCGGAATTACTGCGCCGAGTCGTGTATGTAGTCCACGGGTCAGTTCCTCGCGCAACCACGAGTCCTCGGTGTGCCCCTGCGGCACGTCAAACCGCGGCATCAAATCTTGGTCGGTCTTGAACTCCACGTCACATCGTTCAGCAACCAAAAGCGTGTTGTCACACGCTTCTGGGAAATCTCGCCAAACCTCACGCATTTCTTCGGCGGTTTTCAAGTAGAAATCTCGAGCATCGAAGCGGAAACGCTTGGGATCGTTCAAAGTTGCGCGTGTGCCGAGACACAACACCACGTCGTGTACATCAACATCAGCCGCATCTACGTAGTGCAAGTCGTTGGTTGCTAGCAGTGGGAGCCCGAGTTCTTTCGCAATCTTCAACAAGTCAGCACGATGGCGACGCTCAAGACCCAGGCCGTGATCCATCAGTTCGCAGAAGTAATTCTCTTTGCCAAGAATGTCCTGCATGGTGGCCGCCGTCGCACGTGCCTTTTCGTAATTGCCAGCCTGCAGCCATCGGTTCACTTCACCAGAAGGACAACCTGTTGTTCCAATGAGCCCACTGCCATAGCGTTCAAGAAGTTCTTGATCAAAGCGTGGGTGGTAGTAGAAACCTTCCATGCTTGCCAAACTCGAAAGGCGAAACAAGTTATGCATGCCTTCAGTGGTTCGTGCAAGCAGTGTCATATGGGTGTAGTTGAAGCGGCCACGATTGCTGCCTAGGCTGCCATCTTCGCTTGCGTTATCGGAATCGGCAAAGGTGCCAGAGCCAAACTCGATTGGCTGACGCAATGCACGCCCTTGAGGGGCGTAATACCCCTCAATTCCGATGATGGGTTTGATGCCAGCAGCCTTGGCTGCTTTGTAGAAGTCGAATGCTCCGAAGACATTGCCATGGTCGGTCATGGCAACCGCGGGCATACCAAGTTCAGCCGCTTTGGAAACTAAGTTTCCGATCCGCGCCGCCCCATCGAGCATCGAATACTCTGTGTGAACGTGCAGATGAACGAATGAATCGGATGCGCCCATAGCCGCATCAGTCCGGGCGACCGAGAGCGTTTAGTTCCGCCATGTCTGCGTCCGACAGCACGACCTGCGCTGCCGCCACATTTTCCTCGAGATGCGCCAGTGAGCGAGTTCCAGGAATTGGAACCATCACCGGCGATTTCTGCAAGAGCCACGCCAGCGCAACCTGCGCCACCGAGACACGATTTGCCTGCGCAATCCGCTCAACCACAGCAAAACGTTGTGCATCATCCGGATTCTCCAGAGCAAGTTCCTTGTTCTTCAATGGGAACCACGGGATGAACGCGATGGACTCTTGCTCGCAGAGCTCCAGCACTGGAGCAGAACCAGTTGACAACACATTGAATCGGTTCTGGACACTTGCAATGGGAGTAATGGAACGCGCAGTCTGCAAAGTCGGCACATCCACCTCAGAAAGCCCGATGTGTGCGATTTTGCCCTCTTCTCGCAGCGCGGCAAGTTCTCCAATTTGATCTGCCAACGGAATTTGGTCATCAACTCGGTGCAACTGGTAGAGCGGAATACAGTCCATCGCCAAGCGTCGCAGCGACATTTCAACACATTGCCGCAGGTACTCAGGGCGTCCTACGGAATGCCAGCGATGCGGCCCGGTCCGTGTTAGCCCACCCTTGGTCGCGATAACAACCCCGTCATAGGGGTGCAGGGCACGTCGAATCAGTTCTTCATTGGTGTGCGGACCATACGAGTCAGCAGTGTCAATGAACGTGACCCCAAGTTCAACAGCCCTGCGCAACAACGTGATTGCGGCATCGATGTCCGCCGGCATATCCCAAACACCAGGGCCGGTGAGTTGCATCGCGCCGTAACCCATACGACCAACTGTGAACGCCGAACCTGGTTCGCCGATAGCGATGCCGCCGCCAAGCATTGTTGTGTCACTCACCCATTCGTCCAATCCCGCAAGAGGTCCAAAGCGTGCTGCAAATCCTCCGGATACGCCGACGCAAATTCCACCCGTTGCTTGGTGCGAGGGTGGGTTACTTCAAGCCTTACGGCATGCAGCCACTGCCGAGACAAACCTAGCCGTGCGGCGAGCGCTGGGTCGGCACCGTAGGCCGTGTCGCCGACACAAGGGTGGCGAATCGCGCTCATGTGCACCCGAATCTGATGGGTGCGACCCGTTTCGAGGTGAATTCCAAGCAACGTGGCGTACCGGAACATCTCCAATGTGTCGTAGTGGGTGATTGATGGCTTCCCACCAGACACAACTGCGAACCGATAATCCGCTGTGGGATGACGGTCAATGGGTGCGTCAATTGTTCCTGATGCTGGATCGGGATGACCTTGCACAACCGTGTGGTAAATCTTCTCAACCGTACGTTCTTTGAACTGCGACTTGAGTTCGGAGTAGGCCACCGCTGATCGAGCCACAATCATGACGCCCGATGTGCCGACATCGAGTCGATGCACGATGCCTTCGCGCTCAGCAGCGCCAACCTGGGCACGCGAATAGCCGTGGCGTGTGAGCCAACTAGTGACGGTCGGTCCAACCCAACCCGGGCTTGCATGCGCAGCCATGCCGACAGGCTTATCCAGAACGATGATGTCATCGTCTTCAAACAAAACTGTTGCGTTGACCTCGCATCCATCGCTACCGGCATCGCTAGTCGACGTGTGCACGGACTCATGTGCAGAACCGGCGTTCGGAATGTGCAGTCGCAGCCGCGCTCCTGCAACGACCCGAGCTGACTTCGCGGGCACCTGCTCGTCCAGCCACACACACGCCGCTTCGATGAGGGCAGTTGCCTTGCTGCGACTCAATCCGGTTAAGCGGGCGATAGCTGAGTCCACTCGGTCACCGTCGAGACCCTCTGGCACATCCCACTCACGAACCTCAAAACCTGCGTTCGATGCGCTTTCAGCGTTCATCAGATGCCCCAGTGCGTGGATTGGGTCTCAGAGACGTGAACACGAACAGCACTGCCGCAGCTGTGATGCACATGTCTGCGATATTAAAAATCGGAAAGTCCTGAACCTTTATGTAGTCCACCACATGTCCGATTCCCACACCTGGGGAGCGAAAGAGTCTGTCGAGCAAATTTCCGGATGCCCCACCAATGAGCAACGTGGCAGCGGCTTGGGCGTGTGAATCGCGAATCCGCGGAAAAAACCACACCGTGCCCACCACGACAGCAACGGCTAACGTTGTGAAAATCCACGTCGAGCCGCCAGCACCGAAAGAAAAGGCCGCACCAGAATTGCGAGCAAGCACGAAACTCAGCCAATTTCCAAAGACCGCAACACCACTAGAGTTTTGCAACTGGTGGACAGCCACAATCTTCACGAGCTGATCGGCACCCACAAGCGCAGACGCGTAGAGCAGTGCACGTCTGCGCAATCTCGCGGCGGACACCTCAGTCACGTTGCGAGCCTAGTGGCGCGCTCAGCGCCGGTCTTCGCGCTCCTTGCACACCCGGCACAACGTTGCGCGCGGCATGTACTGGAGCCGATGCTTACCAATGGCACCACCACAGTCTTCACACTTGCCGTAACTTCCCGTGGCAAGCCGTTGCAGTGCCCGTTCGGTTTGCTCCAGAAGCATTTGCGCGTTGTAGAGCAATGAGAGTTCATGCTCACGCTCGAATGTCTTGGTGCCGGCATCGGCTTGGTCATCGCCGGCACCTTCTCCGCCATCACGAATGAGTGATGCAACGGCATCCTCAGCTTCTGCCACAACTGTTCGCTGCCTCGCCAAATCAACTTCTAACTGTTTGCGCACAGCATTGAGTTCTGGCTTGGTCCAAGGTGATTCATCTTCATTGATTTTCGGTCCACTCGGCGCGTGGCGACCGGGCTTGGCCGGGGTTATGACTCGTCT